>CAYTND010000007.1:0-19475 GCA_964438965.1 uncultured Pirellulales bacterium | reverse complement strand
GTGTATAAGGATGTTTTTCCGGTGCGCCGAGTGCTGGGCACCAGACCGATATTATTTACTTTACTTTGTCTGTGCACGGCAGGTTACCGGGTTGTGTGGGAAGTAGGGCAGCCACAAGGGGTTGCCACTATAAACAGTGTGGTTGTTTTTTATGGAAAGACTATGAAGCGCGAAATGGTTACGATTGACGGTAATACGGCGGTGGCATACGTGGCCCACGCTACAAACGAAGTTATTGCAATATATCCAATTACACCAAGCTCATCTATGGGCGAAATGGCCGATACCAAGACTGCCAAAGGCCAGCCCAATATCTGGGGAACGGTTCCTTCGGTTACGGAGATGCAGTCGGAAGCCGGAGCGGCTGGAGCCGTGCATGGGGCGTTGGCGACCGGTGCTTTGACCACGACTTTCACCGCCTCGCAGGGGCTTTTGCTGATGATTCCCAATATGTATAAAATTGCCGGTGAGCTGCTGCCTACCGTCTTCCATATCTCAGCCCGTTCGCTGGCCTGTCAGGCACTTTCAATATTCGGTGACCATTCTGATGTGATGACCTGTCGCGAGACCGGCTTTGCAATGCTTTGTTCGGGCAGTGTTCAGGAGGTTATGGATTTAGCGCTTATCGCTCAGCAGGTGACGTTGGCGTCGCAAATACCTTTCCTGCATTTCTTTGATGGCTTCAGGACCAGCCATGAGCTTCAAAAGGTTGAGGAATTAACGTTCGATGATATGCGCGAGATGATTGATGACGAATTAGTTGCCCGGCATAAAGCCAGGGCGCTGTCACCCGACCGGCCGATGATTTCCGGCACAGCGCAGAATCCGGATGTGTACTTCCAGGGCAGAGAGACGGTGAACAAATATTATTTAGCTGCGCCGCAGATTGTTCAGGATACAATGGATAAGTTCGCAAAGCTGGTCGGACGGCAATATCATTTATTCGATTATGTCGGGCCGGCAGATGCTGAGAAGATTATTATTATTATGGGCTCAGGCGCCGATACCGCTCACGAGACTGCTGAGTTCCTGGCCTCTAAAGGCGAAAAAGTGGGGGTCGTGAAGGTCCGGCTCTACAGGCCGTTCAGCGTCGAGCACTTTATTGCTGCTTTGCCGAAAACAGTAAAGAAAATAGCGGTATTGGACAGAACGAAAGAGCCCGGTTCCATCGGCGAGCCGTTATACTTGGACATTCGTACCGCTATTGGCGAAGCTATGGATGTGGGCCAAACTTCTTTCAAGAAATATCCGCTTATTGTCGGTGGACGATATGGACTCGGGTCAAAGGAATTTACGCCGGCTATGGTAAAGGCTGTTTTTGATAATCTCGATGCTGCAAAACCCAAGAATGGTTTTACAGTGGGCATTATTGACGATGTAACGAATACCAACCTGGAAGTTGATGAATCTTTTGAGGTTGCCGGTAAGCGACTTTTATCCGGGATGTTTTATGGGCTCGGCGCCGATGGGACGGTGGGTGCGAATAAAAACTCTATAAAGATTATCGGTGAGTTAACGGATAATTACGCCCAGGCCTACTTTGTGTACGATTCCAGAAAAGCCGGTACAATGACCACATCACATCTGAGGTTTGGCGAGCAGCTTATTCAAAGGCCCTATCTTGTAGGCAAAGCTGATTTTGTTGCATGTCATAACCCAAGTTTTCTGGAAAAATATGATATGCTTTCCGCTGCGCGTCAAGGAGGTACCTTCCTGCTGACCAGCGGCCACGACAAGGACGAGGTGTGGGACACCTTGCCGCAAGAGGTGCAGAAGCAGATAATAGAAAAGAAGCTGAAGTTCTATGTTATTGATGCGATTAGGCTTGCTGCCGAACTCGGCTTAGGTGCGCGAATCAACGTAATTATGCAAACCGCCTTTTTCAAAATCAGCAATATTATTCCCCTCGATACGGCTGTCAAAGCTATCAAGGACAGTATCCAAAAGACTTACGGCAAAAAGGGACAGAAAGTCGTTGAAATGAACTATGCAGCCGTTGATGGCGCCCTTGATAAAATCTATGAGGTTGCCGTTCCGGACAAGGCAACCAGCAAGATAAAGATGCGACCGCCCGTTCCGGAAGATGCTCCTGATTTTGTCAGGGAGGTTACCGCAGAGCTTATAGCGCTTCGTGGGGATAAGCTGCCTGTGAGCAAGATGCCGGCTGACGGCAAGTTTCCGACAGGTACTACAAAATTTGAAAAACGCAATATTGCCGTCAATATTCCACAATGGGAGCCGGATGTTTGCATTCAATGCGGAACGTGCTCTTTTGTTTGTCCGCACGCCGCTATAAGAATTAAGGCATACGACGCGAAATACCTCCAGGATGCCCCGTCAACATTTAAGAGTGCCGATGCCAAAGGTAAGGACTTTGCCGGTATGAAATTCACCGTTCAGACAGCTCCGGAAGACTGCACCGGTTGTGGTGCCTGTGTTCTGGCTTGTCCTGCCCAGGAAAAGGACCAGGACAAACAGCCGACAGGCCGAAAGGCAATCAATATGGTACCGCAGGAGCCTGTTCGTGCAACTGAGCGTGAGAATTATAAATATTTCCTGGCGATTCCGAATACCGACCCGCGGCTTTTCAAAGCCGGCACCGTAAAGGGCAGTCAGTTGATTGAGCCTTTGTTTGAATATTCCGGCGCCTGTGCCGGTTGTGGAGAGACCGCTTACGTCAAACTGTTGACACAATTATTCGGAGACAGGGCGTTGATTGGAAACGCGACCGGATGTTCGTCGATTTACGGCGGCAATCTGCCTACGACACCTTATACGAAGAGGTCGGACGGCAGGGGGCCGATTTGGAGTAATAGCTTATTTGAAGATTGTGCTGAGTTTGCAATGGGTATGCGGCTTACTGTTGACAAATTTAAAGAACGGGCCCTTTCGCTGTTGGATAAAGTAGCAGATAAGGGTTGTGTCGATGCAAAGCTGGCCGAAGATAGCCGGACGGCCACATTAGCTGATGGTCCAGCACAGGATACCATTGAGCAACAGCGCGCCCGGGTGGATGAGCTCAAAGCTCAATGCAAAAAAAGTAACTGCCAGGATTGTAAGCAGCTATTGGGTGTTGCGGATTATCTTGTGCGCAAATCTGTTTGGGGTCTTGGCGGTGATGGATGGGCTTATGACATAGGATATGGCGGACTGGACCACGTGCTGGCCAGCGGGACCAATGTTAACCTGCTTGTTTTGGATACGGAAGTATATTCGAATACCGGCGGGCAAATGTCCAAATCTACACCAAGGGCGGCGGTGGCTAAATTTGCCGCAGGGGGAAAGCCTACGCCCAAGAAAGACCTCGGACTTCTGGCTATGACCTATGGAAACATTTATGTTGCCAAGGTGGCAATGGGTGCAAATACCAATCAGACGGTGAAAGCATTTGTGGAAGCTGAAGCCTATGCCGGACCTTCACTTATAATTGCGTATTCCCACTGTATCGCCCATGGCATCAATATGACCGCGGGCTACCAGGAGCAGAAAAAGGCCGTTGCCTGTGGTCATTGGCCGTTGTATAGATTCGACCCACAGCTTAAAGAGCAGGGCAAAAACCCGCTGCAGCTCGATTCAAAGGCTCCTACGATTGACTTTGAAGAGTATGCTTACGGCGAAAATCGTTATCGAACATTAAAGCAATCCAAGCCGGAAGTGGCAGCGGCGTTAATCAAACTTGCCGGCAATGATGCAGTCCAAAGGTATGCTCTGATGGAACAGCTTGCAAATTTGACGTGTGATGTGAAAAATAAGGCGTAAAGTCTAAATACAAAGTAGGAAATAGGAGGCTAAGATGAGAATTCAGAACTCAGAAGTCAGAACTCAGAAGTCGGAAATCAGAAATCAGAAGTCAGAACTCAGAAGTCAGATTATCTGTCCTCTGTCCTCTGTCCTTATGTTGGTTCTTGTGGCCGCTTTCATCTTCACAGGGTGTCAGCGGAAATACAAGGAAGATGTAGTAGAGGTGTTAACCTCTGGGCCGGACCTTGAAACGATTTCTGTTCCACCTGATTATGTGGTTCGAGCGATTGAAGCAGCCGGTGGATGGAACGTCTGGGCCCAAACGAAAGAGTTGCAGTTTGATTGTGTAGTTACTTTTTACCAGCCGGATGGCAGTTTCTATCTGACAGAGCAGCACCACGTGGTTTATCCCTGGTCGAATTCTATTCAGATTTCAGCCCGGGAGCCGCAGGGTACATTTGTCTGGCAATTATCGAGAGGCCAATTTGACGTATTACAGGGCGGTGGGCAAATTGATGGCTTGCCTGTTGAAATAAGCAGCCACTGTTTTGCGGAAATGATATTGAGTGTTATCACGATGCCGGCACGTTTTTTAGATGCGTCGGTCGAGTTTACCAAAGCGTCCACCGGGCTCAAAATCCAGGGACAATGGTATTACCCGATTACCAGACGAAGCAAGCCGGTTCTCGGAGCCGAACCCGAACCCGCTCGTCCTTTGTCTAAAGCTGTTTTCTATCAGGACAGGGACAGCTCTTTGGTCGATATGCTTTTGTTTGCTGGTGTTGACTCTTCTGTCATTGCGGGCGAGGCGCAGCCGAGCGCGGCAATCCCGGTTTCATTTGCTATTCGCGGCTATGACTATACCGAGGTTGTCCGTATGGACTCCCAAGGAGAAAAAGAGGGCGTTCGCGTTCCTGTTAGGATAGAGATATTTAGGACCGATGCCCGTGGCAATTTGCAAGAGCGATTAGTTAAAATAGATTATCATACTTTGAAACGTGCAAAGTAGAATAAAAGAAGGTCGGGCTGTATCTGTATGGCCCGACCTTCTTTTTCACCTGACTTTCTTACCTTTGTTTTGCCATTCGTTATCTGCGCAGCCCACCATCGCGACGTCGTTTTCTGATCTCTTCTGTTTCGCTACGGCCGCATTCGGGACATCTATCCGCATAATCGTTAGGAACAGCACCCCTGAAAAAGACGATCCCGCAAGCTGCATTCAAGCATTTTACAGCTCTGTAAATACTTTCCTTGCCGCACTTTTTGCAAACCAGCGCCGGTGCGGATGGGGACATAGGGTCGGCGTGTTCCTCTATATATTTGAAGTAAGCCCTTTTGCCCATCTGATAGGCAGCTTTGCAGTCCGGTTTATTGCACTTGACCCAGATAGTCTCCTCGGGCGAAATGCTGTTGATGCCGCGGCTTCTGGGACTTCCTGGTTGCTTTTGTTGCATTATCTTCTGCTGTTGCTGCATCATTTGAAAGGCTGCCACAACCTCGGTTAGATGCTCTTTTGGCAGCGCAATATCCACGACCATTTTGCCATTGCCGGCTTTACCTGCAAATACGATATTGCTCTTGGTTGGAATATCCATTTGTAGCATTGGCATCGGCATAGGCATGATTGCTCCAATCATCTTGAATAACCGCAGATAGTTGTACGTTACCACGAAATCAGCTTTATCCGCTTCCGGCAGTAACGCCAGGGCAGCCTTCATTTCATTGCCAATTTGCTTTGGGCCACCGGCTTTTACCTGGTCAATCAGCTCGCGTATCGCCAAGTCTGCATTGCCGCCGATGGTACAAACCCACAGCCCATCAACCATACCCCATCGGTAATCAAATCCGCCGCCGTACATAGCATTTATTATTTGTCCCTGTGGTGAGTTGGCATCCGTGGATTTCATTGTGAGCTTCGCCGAATCTATTGAGATATCTTTGTAACTGTCAACACCCCGCTGTATCGTTAAGCTGGTTTCTATTCCCAGGTCCTTATAAAAATCCATAATACCGCTGGTGTTAAACATCTGCATCGCTTCTTCGATGAGCCGGTTGAACTTTTTCCCATCCTTAACTGTTATAACATACTTAACTACAAAGGGCGGTCTGTTTTGGGTATCTATCGAAGCTGAACACGCTATCGGCCCACCAACACAGTCAGGCACCGCTGCTGCGAGGGTCTTCATCCTGGTAATATCCTCGGCGTTCATGCTCTCACCGGCAATCGTACTAAGCAAATCGATACTCTTGATGTTGAGTTGCTTCCAGAAAGACGAGTTTATTTTGAAACCGAAATTCATCATCGCCCCATCTTCCAGATACCCTAAAAGCTTATTCTTTTGGTCCGCTGAGGTATCTGCGACAAACATATTCGCCATATCCGTCCCGGGGACAGCGGAGATGGTTTTGGTGATATTCAAAACATTGGGCTTTGGGTTGATTACTATACTCAGGTATTGTGTTTCTTTCATCAACGTCTCAAAAAAGCTGACATACATATTGATTATATTCTCTATGTTCATTATCTGTGGTGTGTTCGGGTCCTTGGCTTTGGTGCTTTTCATGTTTGTTTTGAACTCTTCAATTTTGCCAAATAGCATTGCCCCAAAGGTCTTGGAGGCTTGTTGCACATTACCGTAAGCCCAGATTGGTTCGGTCATAGCCAGTCTTGCCTCAGTGGCATCGAGGGTACTCGCAAGCCCCGCTGCTTCGGAGGCTGAAACCACTTTTGCCATCGCAACCAGCTTGGCGTAGTCATTCGCCCAGCTTATAAGTGCATAATTGCCGGCCCGTGTAACCAGCATTATGGGTGTCCCGTTGCTTGTGATTTTAGAAACGCCTTTCTCGTCCGGCTGGCCACAGTTGGGATTACCGCTGATAAACTGCTTGTAATCTGTAACGGGAACAAGTCCGCCGATGAACACCTTTGAAACTGGATTAGTTTGTGTTTGTTCGCCGGGTGGAATTGCGCCAAATACGGCAAAACTACCATTCATATTCACGCCGTTTAACTGCGGACTGCCTAACACCTTGGCGAATTGCATCCGGGCCAGTATCGAGATTCCCATAGGCATAGGCGAGACGCCGGCTAAGAACTGGTCTATTTGACCTAAAGTATATTCAAAATGATTCACCCGTATGCAAAACAGGCTCTCGGCCGGTATCATCTTCAGCAGTTGGTCACCTGCGGGCTTTGCCGAACTTTCCGCCTGCAATCCTGTGGCAAGGACAAACAGAACCAATAACCCCGTTGCAATAGCATCTTTCAAACACTTTGACTTAAACATTCTTTGCACCTCCATAAATTAACGCCGACAAATTCGTTCCTTACAAATCTTAGACTGTCGCTTACAATATATATAACACTTATCCTACCAGAAAGTTACAGAAAAAACTAAACAAAACTGAAAACTACAGATTACGACAACACCGGCGATACGTTATCGCAGGATACTTTCCTGACGATAAGCCAAAAGCTGAAAAGCTTACATCTTGTCTTCGGCATCACGTTTTACTTTTTCGCTTCGCGATTTACAATTTTTATCGGTGTTCGCAAAATTTTCTATCGGAACGGCCTTTTTATCTATATTAGTATTGCAGTACTTATCGGCCCCGAATAAGTAGGCGGCTCTGGACAAACACTGTATTCCCTGGTTATAAATGAATTATTGGGGATTTTTTGTAAGTGAGCAGCAAGCCGGTGGTTATGTCACAGAATTATTTGGTTTCATAAATGCTTTATGAAGTTATAGTTGCGATAAACAAACTCGTTTCTCGATTCTCGTTCCTCGAACCTCCCCTGCTTTCGCAGGGGTAAGCTTGTCCTCGTGAAAACGGGGAAGCATCGAGCATCTGGCATCGAGCATCGAATTTTGTAGCAGTTAAAAAAAGTTAAGCGAGCAAGGCATTAAACCGATAAATTTCATCGAGTTAATAGCTGTATTTGACGGTTTCAGCGGTTATAGGACAGAGAAAAGCTCGGTGTTTTTTGGAAGTTTATTGCTATGGAAGGAAGTCAGAGGACAGAGGACAGAAGTCAGAAGACAGAGGACAGAAGTCCGATTTCCGGCTTCCGACTTCCGACTTCTGTCTTCTGCATTCTACTACTTTTTTTGTCTCTTTCATCTGGTTGCGGCAATAAGTTTTTTGACCCGACACAGGTAGGCAGGTTTCGTCCTGTTCCTGCCGTCAATGTAATATTGAATTCGTTGGGTGTGGCCGAGGAGACACCGGTGGCCTGGGAACAAGCAAAAGAGCCGCTGCCCGTAGATACTATGGCGGTGGAGTCTGATTATGTATTCAGGGCAGGTGATGTTATCAGTGTAGCTATTTTCGAGCTTCTCCAAGAGGATATTCAATTTGTAAACAATTATGTTGTTACCGAAACCGGCAGGATATCCATACCGGAGGTTGGCGTGATTGAAGCGGCGGGGTTGACTGAAACGCAGCTTGAAGAAAAAATAAGACAAATTCTTTCACCAGACATATTGAAGAACCCGTCGGTTATCGTAACTTTGGCCGGCTCCCAGCAGCGCTCATTTTCAATATTGGGTGACGGTGTGCCTCTTCCCGGCAGATACTCTATTCCACGATATAATTTCAGACTGTACGATGCGCTTGCAATGGCGGGGGGGCCAAGACAGTTTAACGTAAGCTATATTTATGTTTCACGTTTTGTTGGGGATAAAAAGAATACAAAATATGAGCCTCTTAAGCCGGGATTTGATGGATTTGAACTGAAGGTTATTGAGCCTAAGACTACCATGTCGTCGCGCAAGATACAGCCCCGGCGCGCCGGGGTCCCACCTCGTGCACAATATCAATGGCCTGAAAGTAAAGTGGTTATAGCTTCGTCTGAGATGGTAACGGATTGGGAAGCGGCTGGAATGCCAAAAGCCTTTGAATGGCCGAGCAATCGCAATCAGAGCCGGATGGATACCCAAGCTGGATGGAAACCATCCACCAGGTTGCCTGCTCCGGGGAGGATGGACGAGCCGGTAAGTGTCAAAGACATATTGAATACATTGGAGGAGCGCTCTCGTCGTGAACAAAAGTGGTTAAATGAGCAAGTGAACGTTGAAAATGCAATGGAGTCGTTCCGGGAGCTGGCTCGTTCCGAAAAGAGGACAGACGAGCGAATAACTCGCCGGAACGCACCGGCGTTATCCCCTGCACCGGCTGCTCCGGAGATGATGGATGAGCCGGTGAGTGTCAAAGACGTATTGAAAACATTGGATGAGCGTTCTCGCAATGAACAACAATGGTTAAATGGGCGAGTAGATGTTGAAAACGCACGGGAGTCGTTTCGGGAGCCGGCTCGTTCTAAAAGAAGTAGGATAAATGAGCGGGTAAATCGCCGGGACGCGCTGGCATCATCATCCGCACCGAAGCCGACAGAAAAGAAAGAACAAGCCGGGCATGTTGAGTGGATTTTCCGGAACGGCAAATGGGTTCCTGTTCAAGTCGGTACGCCAAGACTGCCGGAGCCGATAGAGCCTGTAAGGCCGGTTATTAAGATTGAACCTGGAGAAAGACCGGCTGCTCCGTTTTCTGAAGAGCCGGCGCCGCCGGTTTTGGAGCGTGAGCCCGGTGCCGGGACGCGCCTCATAAAGATTCCAGCCGACAAGCTGCTTGCCGGTGTCCCCCGATATAATATCGTGATAAAGCCCGGCGATACTATTCATGTGCCTGTTGATCTTGTTGGTGAATTCTGCATAATGGGTAATGTCAACCGTACCGGGTACATTCCTATTACCGGGCGACCGATGACTTTGAAGATGGCTATAGCTGCTGCGGGCGGTTTGGGACCTTTGGCCTGGCCGAAACGCGTTGAGGTGGTAAGAAGAATCGGTAGAGAGAAAGAAGAAATAGTGATGGTGGATTTGGACAAGATATACAGCGGTGAGCAGCCGGACTTCTTTATTAAGCCGAATGATTTTATTAATGTCGGCACACACGCAACCTCCAGATGGCGTGCAGTTCTGCGAAACGCATTCAGGGCCAGTTATGGGTTCGGCTTTGTTTATGACCGTAATTTTTCGTACAAAGATTATTGGGGAACAACGTACAATCCTGTAACACCCTGGAAGTGGGATAGTGTTTGGTAGTAAAATTGCTTATTTATGGTGGTCAATATTGGTTCTTCTGTTAATCAAATACAAGGATCAAGTGTGGCGAAGACAAGCTGGCGTGAGCTTGGAGTCCATAGTTACATCAAGATGTTGATAGTGGGGGGGCTGTTTTGCTATCTTTTTCACAACGAGATTGAGGCCATTGTTCACAGATGGCTCACTGATAGCAGTTGGTCGCACGGTTTTCTAATCCCTATTTTCAGTTTATATTTCATCCACCAGCACAAGACAGAGATTCTTCACTCCGCTCAGAATGACGAGCTGAAGCCGAATTATCTCGGCCTGGTTTTTCTGATTTGCGGGATTTTGTTTTATCCTTTCAATATCGTTCAGCTCCGGTACGGGTATCTAAGGCCCATTGGCATGATAGCGACGCTTGGGGCGATTGTACTGTTTTTGGGTGGGTGGCGTTTGGTTAAATATACGTGGCTGCCAATCGCTTTTTTGATTTTTGCTGTGCCGTTACCTCGCAGATACTATGTTAGTCTGACTATGCCGATGCGGCATCTTGCTGCTGCTGTAGCAACTGCATTGCTGAATCTGGTCAGTGGAATGGAAGCCACTGTCAATGGCGTGGTGATAGACGTGATTTATAAGGGCCAACACCTGGAGCCTTCGCTTAATGTGGCCGAGGCCTGCAGTGGAATGCGCCTGCTGATGGCCTTTCTGGCTTTGGGTGTTGCTATGGCCTATTTGCACTACAGGCCTCTGTGGCAGCGATTTGTTCTTTTAGCCAGCACGATACCCATAGCGATATTCTGTAATATCGTGCGAGTTACAGTTACCGGTTTTATTTATGTGCTGATACATCCCAAGTACACGCAGGGTATTTATCACGACACGCTTGGATTAGCGATGCTACCGTTAGCATTTGGCTTATACGGTTTTCTTGCGTGGTTTATGTCGAGTTTATTTATTGAAGAGGCCGATGTAGTTAAAACGAAGTGAGCTAAAGTGACAGCTTTGCTGTCATTCTGAACGAAGCGCAGCGAAGTGAAGAATCTCTTTTTCGTTGACCAGATCCTTCGGCTTCGCCTCAGGATGACACTTACGTGTCACTTTAGGCACTTTATACTTTAGGCACTTTATATGTGATGCGAGATACGAGATACAATATACGAGTTTATTTACAGCCGGCCTTTTTGATATGTGCAGCGGTGCTTGCAACAGCCGGGGCCGGCATGTCAATAGCTATAAAAAGTTTCGGAGTGTACTTAAGAAAGGAACCGCTGCCGTTGAAAAAATCTTTGGACCTTTTGAATGAAAATGATTTAGCTTCTTACAAAGTAATATCCAAACTCAAAATCGAAAACGAGGAAATAGTCAGAGCGTTAGGGACCGAAGATTATATTCAATGGATTCTGGAAGATACCGACGCGGCAGCTAATAGTGCAGTTAGCAAATGCATGTTGTTTATTACTTACTATCAGCTTCCGGATAGAGTGCCGCATGTGCCGGAAGAATGCTATGCGGGCGGAGGCTTTCAAAGATTGGCATCCGATAGTGTAACATTGGAAATAAACAACAATGCCGGGTTTGAGAGAAAAATCAGAGGAAAGCACCTTGTCTTTGGCAGTACAAGGGCCAATCTCGGCACCAGGGGTGGAAAATTTCCGGTTTTGTACTTATTTAAGGTCAATGGAGATTATGTGGCTTCCAGAGAAGAAGCACGAATAGCTTTGAATAAGAACCTTTTCCGCAAATCTTCGTATTTTTGCAAGGTTGAGCTGGTTTTTAACCAGACGTTGATTCCACCAAACAAAGAGCAGGCAGTTAAAGCGGGCGAAAAGCTCCTGGCCGTGATTTTGCCTATTTTAGAGACAAAGCACTGGCCCGACTGGGAAAAGTAAAGCGCGATATGCGAAAGAAAGACGACAGAGGACAGAGGACAGATGACAGAGGACAGAAGGCAGACTCTGACTTCTGATTTCTGACTTCTGTCAATCCAATACGAGGTTAATTTATGGCAAACAGGAGGTTAAATAAAAAAGTTGCACTGATAGGCTCGGTGATTTTTGTAGTTGTTGTCCTGGGTGTCATTTTGGCAATTCTGAATTTGAGCAGAGACCCGGAAAAATTTATCAAAGACGCCGAGGCTGCGCTAAAAGCAGCACATCAGGCGACAGATGAACAGATAAAAAAACAAAACTACGAAAGAGCTGAAAGCCGTTTTCGCAGTGCATATGCGAGGGCAAAAACCAACCCGCTCAGAGAAGAGGTACTTTTCAAGATGGTGGATATGTACCTCGAAATTAAGGAATGGCCCTATGTATTAGGATGCTGGGACGAAATAATAACGATAAATCCCAACAATGTAAAAGCTCGATATGGGCGGTTAAAGTATTTTTATATACTGGCGGATAGCAGTGCACATCTAATGCCTGTTAGCAATGCGGGTCGAATTTGGCAAGAGGTACACAAGCAGGCGTCGGAATTTTTGAAAGTGGCAGACAATACTGACCTGCTTATGGAAGATACGGCCGGATGGGATGTTTTTGAAACGGAACAAAAAGAGACTGCTCAGCAGCACCTGGGGCCGTATTTGTATCTGCTCAGAGGCAGAGCAGCTTTTGAAATGGCATCTCTGGGGGCGGTAACTAACAGGGACGAATCGCTCGCTCAGGCAGTCGATGATTTGAAGAAGGTCCAGGAGCTTGATCCAAATAATATCGATGCTTACTGGTATTTGGCGAGGGCGGCTCTTACAAAAGGGAAAATTTTTGCTTCACGAGGTAACCTTGAAGAAAGAGACAAGGCTACAAAGCAGGCAACGGCGGTTTTGGAACAGGCAGTTCAGATTGCAGGGACCGAGCCAAAGGCACACATTAATCTTTTGGCGATGAAGCTTATGCTTGCTAAAAGCAGCCCCGATTCGGAGGTGAACGAGCGGATTGGAGCACTCGAGCCGGAATATTTGTCGCTTGTGCGCAACTTCAGTTCCAATGCAGAGGCATTTACTGCAATTTCTCAATTCTATTCGGTCTATTCGAGCTATTCAGCTCCTCGGCTGGGACCCGAAAATCTTGATAAGGCCATTGAAGCCATTGAACAGGCGATTAGACTGGACGAGAAAAATGTAGTTTATGCAATAAATGCGGCCAATTTGCACTATCACAGGTTTGCTATTTATAAGCAAAAGCAGCATGTAGAAAAAGCAATAGAAACAGCAAAGAACGCACTGACTTTGCCGGATGCGCAGGATGCACCCGGTCCACGACGTCGGGCTAAGATAAATAACAGATTTATTCTGTATGCTTTTCTCGCAAATTGCTACATCGAGCAGATACTTGAACCTTGCGAGCCACAGAGGCCATCGGAAACCCAGCTTTGGCTGACAGGTGCTGAGCAGGCTGTGCACGAAATCGAGCAGATTTATGGCAGTGCTGAAGAACCGCTGGTTATTAAATGGAGAGGAATGCTTGAGCTTGCTAAGGGAAATAAAGAAACCGCTGTCAAAATGTTATATGCAGCTTACGAACAGCTTAAAGCACTTAAACCACCCTGGCCGAGGGACACTGAGTTTGCACAGCTTTCTTACACTCTCGCGAAGATTTTCAAAGACACTCCTGAAGTTGGTGCGGTTACTGAATTTCTGACAAGTGCGCTCAATTCAGGAATTAGCCGGAACAAACCTGAAGCACGTTTGGATTATATTGATGTTGTTTTTTTGAAGTTCAATCGCTGGCCAGAGGCCATAAAGAATATAAATGCTTTTGAAGAATATTTCGGTCCAAATGAGAAAAGCCAGGAACTTCGTATCAAGGCTTATATTGGTATTGGCACAACCGAGTTTGTTGAGACTGAAGAAGGAGAAGTCAAGTTCAGGTCTGAATTTGAAAAGGATGAAGAAGCATTGGCCAAGACCGGGTTTGAAGCGGCTGCCGAAGCATTGGCAAACAGACCTGATGATGACCCCGATACGATTAAACTCAGGCTGGCGCTAGCACAGGCCAGGATTCGGCAAATTCAACGGACTATGGCGCAAAAGAAAATCCGGGAAAGTTCAGACCTTATTCCCCAGCAAACCGGACCCGAAGAAAAAGAGCCTGTTGAGTTGACAGCCGATATCGGGTTCATGACAGAAGAATTAAAAAGCTACTGGCAGCTCGAGGCAGAGCTGCTGGGAAAACTCCTGCTGATAGAGCCAAATTCCGTTGAACAAGCCTTTATCATTAATGTTTGCAGAAATTACATAGCGCAAGGCCAGGCGAGCCAGGCCAGAAATTTAGTTAATAGATTTTTGGAATATTTTCCGGATAACGCGATAGTGCTGGTTTATAAGCAGATACTCTCTGAACCTGACCCGGCAAAGATTTCGCAACAAAGGCGCAAGGAAATAGAAGAGCAGGTGCTATCGAGTATCGCTGACCCGATTCGCCGCGCAACACAGCTTGGAATATTTTATCGCAGGTACAACGAACCAGAAAAAGCAGCCGCCCAGTTGAAAAAGGCCATTGAAATAGGAACTTCGCAGCAGCGTGTATCCGAGGGTTCGGCTTTGGAGCAGGTAAAACTTGCTGCGAGCTATCTTTTTGATTTAGCACTTTTAACGAAAGACTGGAATCTGGCAGAGCAAATCACAGAGACGGCTCGCCGTGAAAACCTCGATAATTGTCAGGGCCAGGTTTTTGCAACCCGCCTCGCTATGGCTGAAGAGAAATTCGAAGACGCATTGTCAAAAATCGACGAATGTTTGAGCCAAAGGCCTGTATTTTCATACGCTTATATGCTCAGAAGCGATATCAATGCTGCTCTTGGAAACGAGCATGCATCTATGGAGGACATTCGCAAAGCCGCATCTTTGAACCCTCTCAATGGAATTATTGCAAAAGCATCGGCCAACGTATTATACCGTCGAAATCAAAAGCTTGGTGATAGTGTCTCCTCGGCCCAGATAGACGAAGTCGGGACTGCTTTGGAAAGAGCAATCGCGCTGAATCCCGGTGATTTGGCGTTACGTAGCCTGTATGCCGAGTATATAGCCCCGACAGAGCCGTTGAGGGCGGTCGCGATTCGCCAGGACCTGCAAAGGACCGCCCCTAATATGGACAATGCTTTACTGCTCGGGAAACTGGCAACGGAGGTGGCTGTGAAAGAAACCAATCCGCAGCAAAAGGAGGCGCTGTTTGGTGTTGCTGCTTCAGCTTTCGAGCAGGCTAAGAAAATAAACCCCAGCGACAAGCGGATGCTCTATTATTATGCACAATACTTTCGGGACAGGGGACAGGATGAAAAGGCTCAGACGCTGCTGGCCGAATCGCAAGAGCAGAAATTGCTTTGGGACCATTATTTTCAGCAAGGCCAATACAATGATGCCAGGAAAGTCCTGGAGCAGTTGTATGAAGACGGTACCAAAGACAGCGCTGTACTCAGAGGTCTTTTACTTGTTGCTGAAAAAACCTTCGACAGAGAGGCTGTAAAGAAATATTCCAAAGAGCTTATAGCAATTGACGACACCGTAGAACACAATCTTGTTCAAATTGAGGCTTTTCTTAGAGTCGGCCTTATCAAGGAAGCTGAATACAAATTACAGAGCTTTAAGGAAAAGTATCCCAACGAACACAGAATACTCCTGCTTCAGGCCTGGCTGCTGATGAGACAGGGGCAACTGGAAAAAGCGTTGGAGTTGACGAATAGAAATCTCCAGACCAATCAGAACAACCCGGCGGCATGGCGGTTAAGAGGTGAAATTAATTCCTCCCTCGCAGATTATGGTAAGGCAATCAGCGACCTTAGAGAAAGCAAATTATTGTCAGATGAGCCTGTTACTCGAATTTCTCTGGCCAAGGCTTATATGGGCGCCGAACGTTATGAGGATGCCATAACGGAACTTAAAGTTACGATTAACAAACCTGGCGCTCCGCCTGAAGCGTTGGTTTTGCTTGAGCACATTTACTTACAGCTCGATAGAAAAGCATCACTGAAAAGATTCTACGAAGAGACGCTTGAGAAATTCCCGGACAGTGTACAGTGGCTTAATCGAGCGGGTGCATTTGCTCTTAAGACAGGTGATTCCGACAAAGCCGAGCAATTATATAAGAAAGCTTGTCTGCTCAGGCGTCAGGCACATCTCACCGGGAATGAGAAAAACGAAGTACAGGATGCGCTGTACGCTACAGCATTCAATGGATATATGAGGGCGCTTCTACTGGGGGCGGGGGAGCCAAACACGGAAAATTGGAACCCTCGGAAGCTGGACAAGGTCTTTGAAGAGTGCAGAACATATCTTGATGGTAGTCTTGCACCTATTGCGTATTTACGAATGGCTCAGGCGAAGTTGAAGCTCGGCGATAAAATAACCGCTGTAGAATATTGCCAAAAAGCTGTTGATAAAGCGGGGGAAAATGAAACGCTTGCCTCTGAGGTTCTGCGGAGAATGTTCCTGATGCTTGGACCTGATGAAGTTTTGAAGTATTGCAGGCAAAAGCTCGAAACCAACCCTGATTCAATTGCTGCCAATTTTGCTATGTTTAATTTGGCAAAGATTAACAATGAGTACGACAAGGCAATGGATTATATTGACAAATGCATCGAGCTGACTGAGCCGGACAGCCTGCACAGGGTCGATTATAAAATGAAAAAAACCGACATTTTAACCCTCGCCTACGAGAAAAGCTCCGATAAAAGTTATCTCAGGACTGCTATCACAGTTTACGAAAGTTTGCTCACTAAAATGCCGAATAATACCATTATTCTGAACAATTTAGCGTATTGGCTTTCTGAAAGTAATGAAAGGCTCCCAGAAGCTATTCGATACGCCAAGCGCGCACTTGACGCAAAGCCGAATAACCCCGGCTTCCTGGATACTTATGCGTATGTGCTGCATAAACAAGGTAAAAATTCGCAGGCCGCCGAATTTGTGGCGGCCGCGTTGCAACAGTATCAGCAGAATAATATTCTCGTACCTGCGGAGGTGTACGAGCATAAAGGGATGATAAAAGAAAAACTCGGGGCAAAAAATGAGGCACTCGCTGCTTATAGACAGGCGTTGGAAGTGGGAGCGGATAGATTGTCGCAGAAAGCTAAGCAGCGAATAAACAAGGCTATTGAGAGGCTTTCGCCGTGATGCCTTACGTGATTAGTTATCAGGAAAGTGCCTAAAGTGAGCTAAAGTGAGCTAAAGTGAGTTGAAATGAGCTAAAATGCCTCAAGTGAACTAAAGTGTCTAAAGTGAGCTAAAGTTGTTTGTAACTTTAGGCACTCCAAACTTTAGTTCACTTATTTCACTCACTACTTGCCATAGCAATTGCTTTATTGGTTGATTCCGGGTAGAGAACAGGATGGCTGAAGAAAGACCAATAGCATCAAATAGAATAACAAGGCCGATTGGGCCAAGGCCCCCGGCGGCTGCCTCGATGACACCGAAAGAGGCTCTCGGAATATTGCGCAGGCACATATTGCTGATAATTGTTCTGACTATATTGGGCTCGACAGCCGGTGGCGCCGGCTGGTATCTTTTAAGGGGTGGTAAATATCATAAGGGTTTTCCGAGATATACCGCCACAACCTATATTGAGGTCCTTCCACCGGTAGAAAAAGACCCTATGGAGATCGCTGCACCTCAGGTGCAGAAGGATATTCTATACGGTCATCGTATGTCAATAGTTGATCTTATAAAACAGCAGAGTAGTCTGCAGGATTTGCTTGAGAGCGACGTAGTTAGAGATACCATGTGGTTTGAACGCAGAGACGAGGACATCAGAAAAGCCGTTAAGTATTTGGATAAACATTTTCGTGCTTACGCTCACAGAGACGCTAAGTTTGTAGAGGTTTCGATGACCTGCCGTGACGCCAGAGAAGCAGCAGACATAGTTAACGAAATGGTGCGTTTGTTTATTGCCAGGCAGAGAACTGAGGAAAAAAGAGAGGTAAGTGACAGGCTTATCGAGATCGAAAAGCGGCGAGAAGGTGTTGAGCAGGATCTGCGTCGTGCCGAGAAAGAGTTGGAAGATGTCCGCGAGAGATGGGGCATAACTGACCTTGCTATGCCTGTGGGGCGTAATTTCCAGCACACAATAACTCTAAAGTTGAATAATTTGGAGCTTGAGAAAGACGGCCTTGAATTAGCTATAAGGCAGCTTAGCGCCGACATATCAAATCTTAAAGATTTGGCGACAGGCCCTATTACTGTGCAGATTGAATATGCGGTAGAGAGAGACTCCGTTATGGTTACACTTGCTCAGCAGCTTGTCTTTCTGGAGGCCCAACTCTCGGGCAAACGCACAAAGTTTGGTGAAAATCACAGAGATGTGCTCCGAATAAGGGAGCAGATAGACGAAATCAGAAAAAGAAGAGGGCTCAGAAAAGTCGAAATTGCAAATCAGACCCGCAGGGCGAATCTCAAAAATGCACGCGATGGTTTGCATGTATTGCAGGAAAGGTTCGAGCAGTTGGAAAAACTGCGACAGGAAACGGAGGCGAAGAAAGAAGATCTCGATAAAGCCCGTGTCCAGTATGAGCAGCGGCTGAAGACAAGAGATGAGAGAATCGCAATGCTTGACTTAATCAAAGAGCAGGTCGAGAAATTGAAGATGGTGCACGATGCCCCGGAGACACCTAAAGTGCAGGCTGTTGGACTGGCTCCGATACCGCTGGAAATGGTGTTTTCCCGCCAGTGGTACCTCTGGTTCCCCGGTGGAACGATGTTGGGCTTTATGCTTAGTATAGGTCTTGCTTTCCTTGTTGAGCTGACTAACGACCTGGTGCGTACACCGAGCGATGTCGCCAAATTCCTGCATATTCCCCTTTTGGGTGTTATCCCCGATGCATCTGAAGATAGTCAGGTTCGCCGCATTGAGCTTTGTCACGCTGTTCGGCTGGCGCCTTACTCTGTTATAAGCGAGTCCTACAGGCGATGTCGGACGAACCTGAAGCTCTCCGGCACGGCGGACTCTTTGAAGACTTTGCTTGTCAGCAGCGGTATGGCGGGGGACGGAAAAACTTCCGTGGCGGTTAATCTTGCAACAACATTTGTTGCCGCGGATAAAAAAGTCCTGCTGATAGATGCCAATTTCAGACAGCCCGATTTACAAAGACTGTTTCCAAAGATACAAACCGATATGCTCGAAGATAAACTTGGAGCTGAGGGCTTTGATTTTGGATTGAGCAGTGTGCTGATGAACCAGTGCAGTTCCAAAGAAGCTGTAAGGCCCGGTGGCATAGAGGGCCTTGACATAATCGATTGTGGGCCGTTGCCTGCCAATCCGGCCGAACTGCTCGGCAGTCCTCGGATGGAAGAGCTGCTTGACCAGCAGCGTAAGAACTACGACCACATTATAATTGATGGGCCGCCTGTCCTGTTGGTAAGTGATGCCAAAGTGTTGGCCCGACTCGTTGATACAACAATCCTGATATTCAACGCTGCCGCCACAAGCAGGGGCGCTGCCCAGAGAACTATTCGCGAATTCAAAGAGGTAAATGCTAAAATAATCGGCTGTGTGCTCTTTGCCGCAAGGGCTATGAAGGGAGGATATTTCCACGAGCAATTCAAATCGTACCGGAAATATGAGAAGAAGGCCAGAAAGGCCGCACTTGCCGCCGGCCTAACCTAAGGACTGGTAAAGAAATTAGGTTTCGTTTTGGCTCCAGCGAGGACAAGGCTGG
>CAYTND010000006.1:0-20170 GCA_964438965.1 uncultured Pirellulales bacterium | reverse complement strand
AGGGATGATTAAACGAACTGAAAGGCTATGTGCGAGATAGACACATTGATTGAATATGCTGTGGCTCTCGACTAGCAAGGTAAACCCTCCACTTATAGCTAGAATAATAAAGGATATAAAGATGAACTGTCCAGATAAAGAAACCTTTCAGGATTTTGTTGACGGCGAGTTGCCGGATACAAAGGTTCAATCGATAATAGGGCATATCCGATCGTGCGATACCTGCAAAACCGAATTGCGCGAACTGTACACACTCCACAACGCCTTAAATCGGATAGTTGACAAAGACAGATGTTTCTCGCTGGAGGCACTTGAAAAATATGCCGATAACAGTTGTTCAGACGAGCAAACCAGTAAAATCGCGGAACATATTGATTTCTGCAACCGATGCAGATCTTATGTATGGGCATTCCAGGCATCCGAAGAGGAATTGGCCAATTGGCAAGCACAGGAAGAGCTGGCATATAAAGAATTTGAAGCTAAAGAGCTTGGCTATAATGTAGCGAAGGAAAGTCTTAGCAAGCTTTTGCCCGGCAAAATTGATTTGGTTGATAAAATCTGGCAGTCAGCATTGAGTTTTGTGCTGGATCTAAAAGACAAGGCCATAGAAAACTGGCCCTCATTTAACCAGGAAACCCGGTTGGTCGGCGTTTTAGGTTTTGCGGATGCCTCAGACCCGGAAACAGATGTAGCTTCTATTATCATGGCAACCTCGCTTTATGTTTCTCAGGCCGTTTCGGATGGAGATATAGAACCTTCCACCAAAGACATTGAGACAGTTATAAAGGAAGTTGCCGCAAAGTTAGGTGCCGGCAAGGAATTACAGAAAAGATTAATCGAGACAGTACCTCCACTGGTATTAAAATTTAAATGAGACGCAGATGCCTGAGTATGTATGGTACATTGGATTTGCGATCTCACTTGTGTTCGCTCTTTATTCTTCGGTCCTTATCGGCAGAAGAATCTTCAAAACAGGCGTTGAGCATTTCAGTAGCCGGATTTTAATAGTCAGCAGCATCATTGATGCATCCCTCTGCGGTTTACTGTTTCTATTACAGGGAACAACTGAACTATACCGCATAATCACATCTACCTCTTTTAGCCTTGATCAGTTTATTGTTCCGGCTGTATTTCTTGTAATACCGGGCAAAATTATATGGAACTATTTTGCAATCCAGAGAAAACTGGTTGCTAAATTTCACCTAAAACCTGATGGTATTGACGCATTTGCTGCCAGCGTAGCCTCACTCTGCAAAACAATGGGAATCCATCCTCCGACTATATTGTCTTCACATTTGATTACTTCGCCTTTTGTCTTTGGCCGTCGTTCAGGCAAGGCGACTCTGGCAATTCCTGAGAACTGGCAATGCATAAATGATAGTCATCAGCACATTCAACTCTTACATGAGCTTGCTCACATTCGCAATCATGATATTGGTTTTCTTGCATGGTCCAATGCCTGCTTGCGAGATTTACGATTATTATTTATGCTTCTTCCTGCCCTGATTATTTATTGTTATTCTTTTGGTTATAGCTACACGATACCATCTATCAGTCTTTACCTTGCCTGCTCGTTTATTCTTTTTGTTATGCTCAGATATGTCGTCAGGAAGAGGGAGACGCTGGCGGATATGACAGCCGCATTACTTATTAAATCCGGCAATGTCAGAGACGTGATTTCAGAACAGGAAATTCACACCATTAAATCTCACATAAATTCTGAGCAGATAGCAAAACCAAAGTTAACTGACAAGATTCAGCAATGGCTGACTGACAAAGCCCTCTTTTCCACAAAACAATGGCTATGGAAAACGTTACTTTGGATATTCAATTTCTTTCACGCATCGCATCCATCGAACTCTGAACGCATAAAGACTATCAGCACTCAAAATGACATTACACAGCAACCTCGGCTTTTACTGGGCGATAGTTTCTGGGCAGGAATCACCTTTGGCCTTCTGGGTGTCATTATCGGCCTTGGCAGTTATTGGTTTGCCGTTTTTGTACAAAAGCCCCCGGAGGAGACAAGCGTTGTCCGCTTGCCATTTGAGGTATACGGCATGATAAGCACAATACCAATGGGTTTTCTGGCTATCTTCCTGGCACTGCCTGTATGGTCGTCACTTAGGCTACCGACTTTGGACAGGCAATTTTTTCTTTCACTGTTAGCCCGATATGCTATGGTACTGGCCGGAGCTTGTTTGGTTTGCCCTCTCATTCTTATCGCGGGAGCGATTAATCAGGATGTTTTGCTTCTATTGGTAATATGCGTTCTCTGGAATGTTTTTATTACGGTCTTCAGCTTCGGTATTAATGTCATAATCATATCACTATGGGTAACAATACGCTACTTACAATCCAGCCATACGACGGAATTACGAAAAGCCATCTGGGCTTTCGGATTATTTATAATCGCAATCTTTAGCCTGATATTGGTTGGCGGCATTTTGATAAACAATGAAATGACATTTTACGGAATCAACATAGTATTCAGTACTGTAGCTGGCGGAGCTTTCGTTTCATTAACTGTCAGAGAGTCAAGATTCTCCGAAACCGAGCAATGTATCATCCTATGTGCCCCTTTCCTGGTATATCGCCTTGAAGGCAAATGGTTCAAAACGTTAGTCTGGGCAATACATTCTTTTTATATGACAGCATTATTATTTATCTTTGCCTCGCTTATATATTTCGTTACATACTTTGTCTTTGGCAAGATTCTTCATAACCTCGATTCCACGTTGGGAATATTTATCACTTGCGGTGCATGTTGCACGGTCATGGTAATACTCGAACGCTATGGAATTGGTAGGATTAGTGAACGGAAAAGATCTAAAATCTACAACCTATATCATTGCCTGAAACTTCTTTCGATACCTATTGATTCCCAAACCCGCAAAAAAATTAATAAGGTTGCCGCAAGTTACGATTTAGGGACAAAAGACACTAGAAATCACATCCTGAATCTAACAATGCATGATGCATATGAAGCGGTTTCTCTCATTTTAGATGACATTAGCCAAAGCAGAATGCTTGACCATATCTCAAAATGGGTTCTAAGATGCCAAAGACAAGGCGGCTTTGGCATCTGGCCAACAAGTTCTCCGAGATTATATTCTACATATCAGGCTATATCGATTTTGCGAGATGTTGAGTTGCTTGACAAATGCAATACTAACCTGCACATTTCATGGATTAGGACGCTCCAGCAACCAGATGGCTCCTTCAAAGGCCCCTGGAGTAAAAGAAATGCATGGGAAGATACATTCTGCGCCGTTAAGTCACTTAATATACTCGGATCATCCCTTAATCCAGAGAAAGCGCACCTTTGCCGAACATGGTGCAGCGATATCCTTTCCGAGAAAGGTATCAAAGAAAACAGACCTGATGTAATATACTACTGTTTTGGTGCGTTAGCTGCTCTTGGTACCGTTGATGATAGTATTTCAAAACTCCTTTCAGATTGGCTTTCTTCTGCGATAGAAGAGTTGTTATTAACAAACATTTCTCTTAACTATGAAAATGTACATTTTTCAGTCATGGTATGCCATCTCCTCAATGCCACCGGTAAAACACCATCTGCACAGCTAAATCTTTTCACAGAGAGAATCAATATTGCTCTTGCAGTTGAATTGGCAAACATACATGCGTAGTTTTTTCTGTTTAATCCCTGATTAAATCAGACAAATCCCCCAATACCAAAAAATTCCGGAAATTATTCTGCGCATAGCCCTTTCAGTGGAGTGATTCCTATAGAAGTCAGACCTTGTAGTGCATGGCATGTATAAATTTTGAAAGGAGTTGCTATGAGTTGGAGAAAAAAAATCACAGATAATATTGCCGATATTCTGCGTTTTACCGCATACACCTTTTTTGCCTTTGACGCAATTGTGCTGTCAGTATTTTTGTTTTGGTTCATTACCAGGTTTATCTGGCGTTCGGCCCAGTATATCAATCATCATCTTTTTGAAAACCCGTGGTTCTAAAAAAAAGGAGGTACTTGATATGGGCATTATACGAAGAATCAAAAAAATTGTAATTGGTCGCAATCCCGGCAACAACACAGCCGACAATTTGGGCGAGACTGGTGAAGTCCATAATCTTTCCGATCAAGATGGTTCCCTGGAAAGTGTATATTACGAAGAAACATTTAATCAACATTGCGGCTGTTTTGCTCCACCAGGAGGTAGATGCAGTGAATGCGGAGTTATCAGTTGTGTTCGTTGCCATCAGCATTGCGGAGGTGCTGAAAACCCAAGTCCCATTGGCTGTGGAAAGCCACTGTGCCGTGAACATTCTCATTATATAACAGTTGCTGACGGCAGAACCATGCCGTTTTGCAAGCGATGCTACAGCAGAATAACCAGAAAACAGCGTCGGCAAAGAATCACCGGTTTACTTCTTGCCCCCTTTATTGAGCATGAGGCTAATAATGAACAATAACGACATACTCAATGATATCGACAAAAAAGTTCTTCTCGGTCGTCAGTTAGGTGTATTTAGCAATCCGTTAGGTCGAAAGCTGCTTCAACTTTATGGAAATGGCATTCTCGATCCCTGGGCAATCGGGCAAATTAATAAACGGGTTGACAAGCAATTGCGTAAAGAAGCCTTTGCAAATTTACCTTTCAAGCAGCCTCAACTTAGCTCGGGAGAGCTTATTTTAGGTACCGATGAAAACACCCGCCAACCGGTTAAAGCATTCATTCAGTATCTGAACGCGGGGTCTCTTTTGGTAGCTAATACAGGTTCCGGCAAAACTACCCTGGTCAGCTTTTATGCTATCCAGATTGCCAATCACGTCAAGGGTATGTGGCTTGTGGATCTGAGAAAAAAGGAATCCAGGTTGTTGATGCCGGGATTTGCACAAAGGGGAATAGACCTCGTCGTTGTCAGGGGTAGAAAATTCAAAATAAACCCTCTTCAAGTTCCATTTAAAGTTGACCCGTATGAGTATGCCTCAACAATCGCAGACGTACTTGTTAAAGTCTTGAACCTGCCGCCGCGAGCTTCTGTTCTGCTTAGCAGTACAATCATTAAGTTATATAGAAAATTTAATGTACTCAACGGCAGTCCAAAGTACCCAACACTTTTCCATCTTTTTGAAGCTGTCCGCACCAACAAAACAGCCAATTCACAAGCAAGACAAGCCATATTGGATAACCTTGAAGCTATACTCCTGGCATTTGGAACTGAAATGCTGGGCTATTACCAGGGCTGGCCAGTTAACGAACTGGCAAGGCGTCATATGGCACTTGAATTGGCAGGTCAACCTGAGGCCGGTAAAGACCTTGTGCTCAATTACCTTGTAGTAGCTGAGCTTATATCACGTGTATCAAGAGGGATATCCAATCAGGGGATGGACCTATGGATGAGTATAGATGAAGGCCAAAGGCTGTTTTCTCAACGTCGAGAGTCAACAGGCTATGGCGGCAACTCGATAACTGATCTTGCCGGTCTGGTCAGGGGCACAGGAACAGGGCTGTTTATTTCTGTATTAACTCCTGATGACCTGTCAAACAAGATACCTGCAATTACCGCTACTAAAATTATGGGCAGATGCGGCTCCATCCCCGAATATCAATCTGCCGGACAATTCATGGGACTAAACAAAGAGCAAGTAATCTGGTGTGCTCATCATATGGTACCTGGTATGTTTGTCGGTCAAGTCGGTGACGGCTCATGGCGATACCCGTTCTTGTTTAGAGTTCCCAAAATGAAAAAATTGCCTGTCGTAACTGATATTGAGGTTGATAACAGCCTGAAATCGCTGGAATACTTGGATGTTGACCCGGTTGAATTTTCCAATTGGTCTGCTGTTGAATACATTAACGTTGAAGATACCAATAAAAATACTTCTCAATTAACCGACAGCGAATTCAGGCTTCTAAAAGCTATCGTCGATAACCCCATGTTACCATCAAGTCATTATGTAAAACTCGCCAGGATAAGTCCAAATACACTGAGAAAACTTCGTCCAATCCTTATAGCAAAGGGCTTTATCCGTGAACACATTATGGATTCTTCTAATCGCGGACGCGGTAAAAGGATATGGGAACCGCTTGAGACCGCTAAACAGGCAATAGCAAACAGTGATAATAACCAGGGGGTATAAGATGCGAGGAGGAGCATTTCATAACAAAATTGTAGAAGAAGTCAAGGCGATTTTCGGTAATCACAACTGGCAGGCTTATACAGAATATCGCTATCGCAAAAACGGCATAACAACATACCTGGATCTGCTTGCAGTCAGAGGGAATAAGAAAATAGCCTGCGAAGTTGAGACCACCGCTCGCCACGCTGTCGACAACGCAGTCAAAGCGTTATCAGCGGATGTTGACTTATGGATCATCGTACCTTCTCGAACGCTGGGTAGTCAGATAGAACACAAATTAAGGTATTCAGGACTTAATACAAAGCATCAAACCGTTCGGATTTTATTGTTTTGCCAATTGGAGGCGGAACTAAATAGTTTTCAGAAAAACAATTTTTGAAAGGAACCAAATTATGAGAATCAAATGGAAAAATATTTTTGCGTTAGCTATTTTAATTTGCCTGATCACATTGCTGATTAGATTACCGGAAATATTGGAACGGCTGTCTTTTAGTATCGCCATTCCACACTATTTCGATGATCCGATGATTGGATTATGCTTCTTCGGCTTTATTTGCCTGACAATAGTAGCCGTCGCGAAAATCCTCTCAAATAGATAGCCCGCCTTATTTTCATCTTTTTTTATTTTCTCCGCACAGCCTGCAATCTCATTGGAGTGTTTCTCATAGAGAGCAGGCAAATTTGCTGCAACAATTAACCGATTAGCCTGTTTAACTTTTTTTATTAACGTTTTTTCAGAAAGGAGTTTTTTGTGAACGAAGAAAGTGACATTCAACAAGAAAAAGTCTCAGAGGCTGCATGGCGGTTGGCACAGGCCTTCCAGGAACTAATGGAAGAATATGCAACCGATTTCCCGGAAGAAGTGTCTGAGCAGATTGTACGCCTGTCGAATCAGATCAGTCAGGTTGAAAAGAAACAACAACAGTTTCTTCACCACTTTGAGTCCATTAGGCAATTATTAGAAAACACTGTTTCCGCCAATAACCTGCTGGAAAATGCCGGCAAGGCAAATCAGCTACTTGGTCAAGAGCACTATGACCAGCATATTATTGAGCCAATGGTGCGTTCTTTGTTTCCGGTAATTGATATCATCGAAGATGCCTACAAATCCTGGAAAGACAATAACTGTCAGACCGGTCAGGATCAAGCTGAATTGATTGAGGCGGTAAGGGTCCAACTGGAACAGTTTCTTCAGAATTACGGGGTCGAAGTAATTCGGCACCAACCGAATACACAGTTTAGCCGGCAATTAATGAAGCCGGTCAGCAGGGTTTCGACAACCGACAAAAGTCTGGATGGCCTTGTAGCCAAGTCGCTGCAAATTGGTTTCAGGTGGAACCAACAGAGACTTCTCAGGCCCGAGAGTGTGAGTATTTACAAATATGTTGAGGCAAATATTAACTCTATTGAAGACGAAAAAGGAGGCACATTATGATACCTGGTATTGACGCTGGAAATTCACGTTTTAAGTATGCTGTGGCCGATGAGGCCGGAAACCCGAAAATTATTACGAATCGTTACGGCGAGTCTTTTACACCAAGCGCTGTTTATTTTGCCCAGGATGGCTCCATAGTCATTGGCACAGAGGCATTAAGCGCCGGTTTCATAGAGCCTCCCAAGCTTGTGGAAAACTGGAAGAGGGATATGGGAACGGACAAGCCTCTTTATACCGCTGATGATGGAACAGTCTATAAGGCCAGGGACATACTGGCAATATTGTTGAAAGATGCCAAGGACAATATCGAAGCCAAAACCGGCCAGGTCATCAATGAGGCTGTCATCACCGTCCCTGCCAACTACAATGATATCCAGAAACAGCACACCATAGATGCCGCCGCCAGTGTGGGAATCAAGGCCATTTTTCTCCCACATGAGCCAACTGCTGCCGCACTCGGTAACCAGTTGTACAAGCATAAAGGTTCAACCGCCGTCGTATATGACCTTGGTGGTGGAACCTTTGATGTTTCAATTGTCAGTTGTAAAGGTAATACCCTGGATATCATTGCTACAGGCGGCGAACAGCACCTTGGTGGACGGGACTTTAATGACCGCATAAGCGAAAAGCTACTGGAAGAGTTTGAGACTAAAAATGGTTTCAGACCTTCACCGGAAGAATTTCCTGTGTTCTACCAGGAGATGATGCAGAGGATCGAACAACTGAAGATAAGCCTTTCTGCACAGTCCCAGTCCCAGGCTGTCCTGTTCTGTGAAGGCAAACAACTGCAGATGACAATTACACGCCAGCAATTTAACCAGTGGGTGCTGGACCTGGCAGAGAAAACCATGGCAAAGACTGGGCAGACAGTCAAAGAAGCAAATCTTGATTTTACTGGTATTGACGAGGTTTACGCTGTAGGCGGTGGCTCCATGATGCCCATTGTAACCGAAATGCTTGAGGAACTTACAGGCAAAAAGATATCCCGTCGCTGTGAGCCTCATTGTGCAGCTGCCTTAGGTGCTGTTCTCGCCGGCCGCATCGAGTACGAGCGGCAAGGCAAAACTTATACCTGTGGTGATGTGGCATTGCCAGGTCCTGGAGTCTACTTAAGAGAGATCCTTAGTCACAGTATCGGTGTTTTGGTGCTGGATGAGCAAGATAGAGAAATCTGTTTTGAAATGCTCTCAAAAGATACCCCTGTACCATCTATACAGACTAAGCTGTTCAAGCTTAGCGGTCCCGGCCAGACTGAAGTTCTTATCAAGCTGCTGCAAGGCAACGATGGCCAAGATGTAAAAGACTGTACGGCCCTCGGCCATTTTGAGCTTAAGGACCTGCCGCCAAGACCTGACCTGATCGGAAGAATCGAGATCACTTTTACTCTCGATGCCAACGGCATTCTTTCAGCTAAGGCTCGCGATGTTGTGAGTGGTAAGCAGTCTGAGATGGAAATCGACTACAACAACGGCATCTCATCTAATCAGACGGCGGCATAACCTGAGAATATTATTTTTGACAGAATTTGAAAGGAATAGAAAAATGAAGTGTTTAAATTTTGCAAATCCCGTATCGGGAAACGGAAAGCCTGAGTTCTTGATGACCCTGATAGATCTTTCTCCTTCCATGAATGAAAGAGACTGGAAGCCTTCAAGAAGAGAAGGAGCTATAAAGGCTAATATAGAACTGATAAAGCTAAAAGCTCGACATCATCCTATGGACGTGGCTGGAGTAATAGGTTTTGGTTCCTGTGCAAAGCTTTTGCATGACCCGGTAAAACTTGCGGATGGTGCCAGGAGTATCTGTGACTCTCTAAAGCATATTCCAGATCCGGATGGGACCAACTTTACTGCTGCTCTTGAGATGGCAGAAGACTGTTTCTTCGACACACCTAAACCATTGAAGAATTATATTGCCAGAAGACCCTTAATACAGGCTTTCTCAGAACTCTTCTATGATCCGAATCAGCATGTTCCCGGTAGTACCAGAGAACCCCACACAAATAAAGGGATGACAAGAAGAATCATTCTGCTGACAGATGGTGAACATAACGGTTCTGAATCTCCGCAACTAGTGGCTGACAGGCTTAAGAATGCAGGAGTAGTTATTGACTGTATCGGAATTGGAGGTACACCGACAGATGTGGACGAACAACTGCTCAATACAATCGCTTCCCGCAATTCAGATGGGACAATTCGATACTGTTTCATCGGTGATCAACAGACCCTGATTAGAAAGTATGAAACTCTGGCAAGGCATATTCGACCGGCTTAGAGGATATTACGATGACTATTTACAATAAACTGTTTTTGGCAATTCTCAATTTTGTCTGTGTTGGGATTAATGTTACAGCATTCTTTTTGGTCGTAAGGGCTGTGTTGCTTTGGAAAGAGGTTTCGTGGCTCAAACCCTTTGACGATACCGGAAAAACCCTGGTCAATACCTACACTAAAATGATTGACCGATTATGGAGCCGAATGGCGCAAAAACATCTTACCCCAAAAGCTAAGTTATTGATTGGCTTGGCACTATTGGAATTGACCAGAATTCTTGTTACCGGATTCGCGAAGTTGCTCTGAAAATTGAATAATGGCTGGTATGCAAGGACAGAGGTTTTGTTTGACAAAGCAATTAGATAGCAAGACCTTGCCCTTGCTCCAGTCCGCTATAAATACTGGCTTATAGTATTTTATCTAAAAGAAAGGTGTGTCAAAAAATGGAAAGATCAATTTTTATTTTACATGAATTTATACTTCTCCTGTCTGGAGTGGCTATTTTTACAATTCTTTTTGTGATAATACACAAAATTCTTAAACAAATGTCAATTTTTCAAGGTCCAGCAGCGGTGATTGTAGCGATATGTGTTTCATTGCTATCAGTTATGGGTTTATCTCGATTCTTTGTAATCGCAGACGTTGCCTGCAAGACCACGGAAAATCGTCACGACATAACCTTGGATTTCATCCTTTTACCTTATACTGCTTTGGCCTTTGCCATAATCTTAGTACTGCTTCTTTTATTTGTAAGCAGGATATCCAGAAATCACAAGATGAATAAATTACGCAAGGATATTCCCAGTAAAATGCGATAACTGAAATGCTTTTGATGACAAGAAAAGAAAGGTATTGAACATGGAAAAGAATGTTGTTGGGACAGATGTTAACCAGGTCAAGATAACAAGCTTGTTTCATATTCAAGGTCAACCACAGGTTATTGATCAGCTGAAAGTCCATCTCCGTGCACACTTTAACATCAGGTCAACTTCCGGAAACTCTAATTTGTCTTTTGGGCCGGTCATTCTATGCGGCCCAAGCGGTACGGGAAAGACAATGGTGGCCAAAGCGATTCATGCAGAATTGGGGAATCTGAAACTGATCGAAACCAATGGTGAAACAGTAAATAACAAGTTAGAACTGTTTGCAATCCTTATCAATGCCGATGATAGTACAACTATCTTCATTGATGAGGCGCAAGGCATGAATTCAAGGGCCCAGCACATTCTTTTGACGGCCCTTTCTGAGGGGAATCTGTATGTGCCCGCCCGCATATCTTCAATGTACTCCCGTACCATACGGCTTGACAAATTTACGATAATTCTCGCAACGACGCATGAGTACATGCTACAGGATGCCCTGAGAAACAGGATGAGGATATATTGTCGATTTGACTACTATTCGGTGGAGGACCTCATTGGGATAGTACGCCAGCGGGCAGATGCGTTGGGGTGGCAGTATGAATCAGATGAGGTTTTACACATCGTCGCACAGAGAGCCAAAGGGACTCCTCGACAGGCTCTCCATAGAAATTTGCAGACATGTTGGTGCGTGGTGAAGAGTCATGGTCGTGATGTGATTACCCTCGAAGATGTGCACGAGGCTTTTTGTCATCTGCAAATCGATGAGTTAGGCTTAGACAAGCTGGACCGATCCTATCTTGAGATACTGCTGGAATGTAGCCGATCATCGTTGGGGGTATTAAGCTCAAAATTATCACTGCCAGCTTTTACTATACAGAGAGTGGTTGAACCATACCTGCTCAAAGAATGTTTCATCACCAAGGACAAGTCTGTCAGAATAATAACGGAGAAGGGCAAGAACCATATTGAGAACACTTCGCTGCTTCCCAAGCAACTGGAGGATAATAGTAAAAATGTGCTTAGATAATGATCTTAAGGCGGTTTGTTCTGTCACCGAACTGACGAAAAAGCTTGGCCTGTCCAGGGCAAGATTTTACCAGCTTCAGAAAATGGGCGTATTCCCAATGCCGATCTATTGTACCCGTACCAAACGCCCATTTTATCCTCTGGAGTTGCAACAGAAGTGCATCGATATTCGAAAAACGGGAATAGGCCTTAATGGACAAGCAACCATTTTTTATGCCTCGCGGAAAAATATATCCCCAAAATCTCCAAGCCAGTTAGATCATCAGTATGAAGAGCTTGCAGATATTTTAAGTCAAATTGGACTAAACGTGACCTGTAATAAAGTTAGACAGGCCGTTAAGGCCTTGTATCCCGCAGGATTAGCACAATGCCCTGATGAAGGCATGGTTATCCGGGATTTGTTCAGATATTTCAGGTAGTGGCTGTAAAGATGGTGTCTGATTTTTGTAAAGATGTTGTATTAAAGGTGTCAAATGACTGTGAAATAGTTGCTCAGAATCAGGATGAGTTAATGCAAAATTTGATGCTGCGAAGGCCAGAAGATTCAATGATTCTGCCACGAAAGATTCCAGAGGCAGTTGAATGGTTTGCTGAAATTCACACTGAATTTGAAAAGAAACTGCTACGACAGGACGAATTGCAGAGGATAATCCTGCAAAAAGGTTGGGAAATACCACCCTGCAACCGTCGGCTACAAGGATTATGCCTTTATGACAATATCCGTTTGGAAACATATCGAGTCATATCGCAATTTTATTCGTGGATAGGAGCAGGTCCCGGCGAGATACGGTATCTAATTTATTCTGTGGATCAGCGGAACCCTATCAGAAATTATCAAAAGCTTAAAGCTATCGTCACTTTTGGAATCGAAAACCCAACCTTTATCGGATGTGAACATCCTTTGCTTAGACGTTTTTGTCCTGCTGGCAAGTGTTTTATGGCTGAGTTAATCAATGAGTATGAAAATCCGCGTTTATTCAAACAAGTGTAATCGGTCTTACTATGTTTCAGGAAAGGTTAGACAATCTGAATAATAATGCCAAAATAGCTGACAGCAAAAGCTGTTCAGTATGTAGGGACCTACTCACCCATTTGGAGCGGTTTTATAGTATGCTCGAAACTGCCCGCAGGTCCTCCTCATCAGATTGGCTAACTGTAGATGATATCGCCAAAGAATTGAAGATATCCAAAACTATTGTTTATCGTCTTATTCGCCACGGTGAAATTGAAGCAATTGACATTGTGGAAACCAACGGTGAAATTGCTAAAAAAGGCCATTACCGTATTAAAAGGTCAAGCCTGAACCGATACCTTGAAGCCAAAAAAGTAAGGCCGTTTCCAAATAAATCTATTCATACGTCTCGCCCACGGTGTTTCCCAAAGGTTAAGAATTACCTTGGATTATAAACTGCCTGCTGTTGTTAATAACCCTGTCTGTTTGTTCCGAAATATCCTGTACGTACGTGGTGGCCATTCTCAGATCAGCGTGGCCGAGCAATCTTTGAACAGCAAAAGGATCGCCTGACTTAGCAGCTAAAGTGGCAGCTGTTCTTCTTAGAGTATAAAAGCCAGTGCCTTTCTCGGTTTTAATGCCTGCTTTTTTGAGGAGCTTGGAAAATTCCGTACTGATACCATTATAACTTATTAGCTTTATCGTTCCATCTGTTGCCCGCTTTTGCTTCACACAGACCCATTTGTCACCCTGATTGGTATTAAAGACACGTTTGTTTATTCTTGGAATCGCCTTCAAGCATTTAACCGTTTCTTTCCATAGTGGTAGATTACGACCCATGCCGGTTTTGGTTCGAGCAAAATTCACACGACCTGCATTTAGATCAAGATTCTCCCATAGTAATTCAGCACAATCAGTGCAACCAAACCCACAGTTTAATCCCATCCAAATCATAGCTTTCATTTGAGGGTTGGCATACTCAAGTAATTTTTTAAGTTGAGTTGGAGTAAGAATCGGTTTTTTCCCTTTAGCTTTAGGAACTTTTTTGATTGCTTTCAAATTTGGAATGGTATCAATTACTTCATTATCTGCCGTCCAGTTATACATTGCCTTAATTGCACTTATGTAGTTATTGGCAGATTTGCCTTTTTTTATCAATGCTGCTCGAAAATTCTGTAAGTCCACAGTTGAAATATCCGAAACCATCCGGTTCGGGCCAAAATATTTAACAAAACCTCGAAGAAGCAGGGTTTGGTCATAAAGCTGACGCAATTTGATCTCACCTGCTAAAACCCTTGCTTCTTGGTGTTCCAAGTAGAGGTTGCATAGAGTCTTAAGGGTGAACCTGCCAGAGGAGTTAGACTTAGGCCTTCGGCCAGCATGCAAGTCTGCGGCCTGCTCAAGGTACCGCTGTAAGGCTTGTTGCTTATCTGTTCCAAAGTAATACAACTTACCTTTAATTTTCTTGCAAAATTGACCTGTTGGATGTAGAGTGAGCGGGAATTTATCAGAACGGGTTTTTCTTTTGGAATTAGGTTTTGCCATGATTAATATCCTTAACTACAACCATAAAATCAAACAGCACAATTATATAGTAAACTACTCTTTGGTTGTAGTCAAGGTTGTAGAATCTAAAAATAATATTTTTCAAAAAATTTGTAAGTCTCTATTATAAAATAAGTTGGAGAGGTGGCCGAGTGGCTTAAGGCAACGGTTTGCTAAACCGTCGTACGGGCATATACCTGTACCGCGGGTTCGAATCCCGCCCTCTCCGTTACATCGGATAAGCACGCTCCAAGTGGTCTGTAACACGATAAATGCGTGGTGGTTAGCAGGGGCGGTTCGCTACTAAAGCGAAGAGGTCGTATGATGAGTGAATACATTTGCACAAGACGTGGTTTTTTAAAGAGTGCCGGGCTGGGCTTTGCTGCCCTATTGCTGCCGGGCATCTCGGCCTTTGCAAAGAAACGAAACAAGCCCAACATTCTGTTCATCTTTGCCGATGACCAGTGTTTTGAAACGCTGCGCTCGATGGGCTGTGACGAAATACAAACGCCAAACCTTGACAGGCTTGTTCGAAACGGCGTTACTTTTACGCATGCTTACAATATGGGTGCCTGGCATGGTGCGGTGTGTGTGGCCAGTCGAACAATGCTCAATACGGGTCGGTTCCTGTGGATAGCAAGAGAGTTCGAGCCGAAGCTGAAGGAAGAAACCAAAGCGGGCCGGTTCTGGTCACAGTATATGAATAAGGCGGGCTACGAAACTTATATGAGCGGCAAATGGCACGTTAAAGGTATCAAGCCGAAAGACATATTCGATTACGTCAAAGACGTTCGGCCGGGGATGCCTAATCAAACGCCGCTGGGATACAATCGACCTATAGAGGGAATCCCGGACCTGTGGAAACCGTGGGACAAGAAATACGGCGGTTACTGGAAGGGCGGCAAACACTGGAGCGAAGTCCTCGCAGACAACGCTGTGGAGTTTCTCGAAAACGCTTCAAAGAGCGAAAAACCATTCTTTATGTATCTGGCTTTCAACGCCCCGCATGACCCGAGACAATCTCCGAAGGAATACGTGGAAAAATATCCGTTGGACAAAGTGAAAGTGCCCGCCAATTTCCTGCCCGAGTACCCGTACAAAGACTCAATCGGCTGCAGCGCCAAGCTCAGAGATGAAAGGCTCGCCCCTTTCCCCCGGAGCAAATACGCCGTCAAAGTGAACCGTCAGGAATACTACGCGATAATCACCCATATGGACACTCAGGTCGGACTCATTCTGGATGCCCTGGAGAAAACCGGAAAAGCCGACGACACCTATATCTTTTTTACCGCCGACCATGGACTGGCGGTCGGCCATCACGGTCTGATGGGAAAACAAAATATGTTCGACCACAGCGTCCGAGTTCCGCTGATGGTCAACGGCCCCGGTATTCCAAAGAACAAAAAAATCACCGCACCGGTTTATCTTCAGGACATCATGCCGTCAGCGCTGGAAATTGCCGGTGTTAAGAAACCACAGCAGGTTCAGTTCAAGAGCCTGATGCCGCTTATCAAAGGCAGAATCGACAGCAGTTACGACGCCATCTACGGCGGTTATATCGACCTGCAGAGAATGGTCAGCACAAACGGATACAAAATGATTTACTATCCGAAAATCGGTAAAACCCTCCTCTACAATCTCAAGGCCGACCCTCTGGAGATGAACAACCTTGCGGACGACCCGGCCTATACCGGCTTGATAAGGAAACTAAGGAGACGGCTGAAAGAACTGCAAAAAGAAGTGGGCGATACGCTCAATCTTGATAATCTCCCCTATTAAAGACCCGGTTCGAGAAAGACAATACGATGAAAAAGTTGTGGACTTGGCCATCCCTTCCGGGACTGTTGGTTATTTTTATAGCGATGTTTATTTGTCTGAGCGCCGTTACCGCCCAGGAAGATATTCTGATAGCGGATAAGAGCCGGGAATTTTTGCTGCGGAAAAAATATTTAAACTTCCCGGTCAAGAATGGAACCCAAAAACGCCTGATAAGTCTTATTATCGATGACAAGGTGGTCCGGGAATTTGATATCGAGCTGGCTCCTGATGAGGCTGATTTCTGGGTGTTTCTGGATGTCCGCGAGTTTAAAGGTAAAAAAGCGATTCTGCGGATAGATAAGTACGAACCCCTCAAAAGCAAAGGATTTGATTCTGTCTATCAGGCAGGTACTTTTATCGGTGAAGAAAATCTTTACCGGGAAAAATTGCGTCCGCAGTTTCATTTTACTTCCCGCCGCGGCTGGAACAACGATTCCAACGGGATGGTCTATTATGATGGGGAATATCACCTGTTTTATCAGCATAACCCATACGGCTGGAAGTGGGGTAATATGACCTGGGGACATGCGGTCAGTAAAGATATTGTCCATTGGACCGAATTAGGTGACGCGATACACCCTGACCGTTTGGGGACCATTTTTTCCGGCTCAGCGGTGGTCGATGTAAATAATACGGCAGGGTTCCAGAGGAGCAGTGAGAAGGTAATCGTATGTATTTACACCTCTGCAGGCGGAAGAAATCCAATGTCAAAAGGCCAGCCCTTCACCCAATCAATCGCCTACAGTAATGACCGCGGCAGAACGTGGAAAGTTTATGAGGGCAATCCCATTCTGGGCCACATCGATGGGAGCAATCGGGACCCGAAAGTCATCTGGCATGTCCCAACCGGCCAATGGGTGATGGCACTATTTCTGAACAAAGGAACGATGGGATTTCTCACATCTAAAGATTTGAAATCGTGGGAATTCCAGAGCGAGCTGAAGTGCTTTCATGAGTGCCCTGAACTGTTTGAGCTGCCGGTCGATGGTGATGAAAATAACAAGAGGGACCCCGCTTTGCGGGAATCCAAATGGATATTGTACGGCGGCAGTGGGGAATATTTGGTTGGTAGTTTCGACGGCAGGCAATTCAAGAGCCAGACAGGTCCGGTCCGTTTCCATTACGGCAATTGCTTCTACGCCTCTCAGACATTCAGTAACATTCCCAAAAAGGACGGCCGACGTATCCAGATTGCCTGGGGCCAGGTGGCGATGCCTGAGATGCCGTTTAACCAGATGATGCTGTTCCCGGTAACACTGAGTCTGCGGACAACCGAAGAAGGACCTCGGATGTTTGCCAGACCAATACGCGAAATTGAAGAACTTCATGGGCGTAAATGGAGATGGAAGAACAAAAGCTTAAAGCCGACAGACAATTTGCTTTCGGGCCTTTCGGGTGAGCTGTTTCATATTCGGGTTGAGTTTCAGGTTGACAATGATGTTCAGGAAACTGGTTTTATCATTCGGGATATTCCGGTCGTTTATAACGTTCAAAAGCAGGAGCTGTCCTGTCAGAAAAAAACCGCTCCTTTAAGACCGGTGGATGACAAGATTCGCCTGGAACTTCTGGTGGACAGAACTTCAATTGAAATCTTCGGTAACGATGGCAGAATCTACATGCCGATTGGTGTGATCCTTGTGGATAATTCAAAGTTACTCGAAATATTCACAAAGGGCGGAAATACTGAGGTTAAGTCTCTGGAGGTTTACGAGATCCGTTCTATCTGGCGGTAGTGGTCTGTCACGTATGGTTTGAGGTATTACAGACCACTACTATGAGTTGAAAACTATAAGGACTTGTAAATAAATTATCTTCCATTCTTGACTGTCGTCAGACAAGTTTTGGCTGGCTGCGGCTTCGGCTGGCGGTGTCAGCAAAACTCGGACTACCAACCAGTAGGCCTGCGTTTTGCTTCCTTGCCAGCCTTGTCCTCGCTGGAGCCAAAAACGAAACCTAATTTCTTTACCAGTCCTAAGCTATGACTTCTCCATTGTTTGGCCCAAAGCCGTCAGCGTTAAATCGATATCCTCGGCGCTGATGCCGTAGTGAGTTACTGCCCTAAGGCGAGTCGGCCCCACCTGCAATATTTTGATTCCTTTATTATTAAGTTGTGTTACAAGTTTCTCAACTGTGAGTTGGCGGCTAACCAGGTTGAAATAAATAATGTTCGTTTGTACCTTTTCCGGCTCAATGGACAAGCCCGTGATATGGGCGATACCTTCAGCCAGACGCTGAGCATTTGTATGGTCTTCAGCTATTCTGTCCACCATCTGCTCAAGAGCTGTAATACCTGCAGCAGCGATGATGCCGGATTGCCGCATACCCCCTCCCAGCACCTTTCGGTTTCGCCGTGCCTCAGCGATGAACTCTCTGGAACCACATACCACAGAGCCGACGGGTGCGGAAAGCCCCTTTGAAAGGCAAAAGCTAAGCGAATCCGCGTGACGGGTCAGCTCCTTTACGTCCACCTGCAAAGCCACAGCGGCGTTGAATACCCGGGCGCCGTCGAGGTGCACCATAAGGCCTCGGTCTCCGGCCAATGCCGCTACTGTTTCCATATACTCCGGCGTAAGAGCAGAGCCATTGCAGCGGTTGTGGGTGTTTTCCAGGCATATCAGCCGAGTTCGAGGAAAATGTACGTTATGGCCGCGAATCGCCGCCTCGATATCCTCCAACCGCATTGTGCCATCAGGCTGATTGAGAATTGTGTGCGGGTGTATCCCGCCCAAAGCTGACATACCACCGGCTTCGTAAAGAAACGTGTGCGACCGGTTACCCAGTATGACCTCTTCTGCGCGTCTGCAATGGGTAAGCACGCACACTAAGTTTCCCATCGTTCCGCTGGCGACCATCACCGCCGCCTCTTTTCCCATACGTTCGGCAGCGATTTTCTCAAGGCGTTTCGTTGTCGGGTCCTCGCCGAACACGTCATCGCCAAGCTCAGCGCGATAAATAGCCTCTCGCATCGTTGGCGTGGGCAAAGTAACAGTGTCACTACGTAAATCAATCGTATTCACCGGCTATCTCCTATATGTGAATATTGAAATTGATATCTATCATTTAAAGCTTCTTATCTCCGACATTAGACTTTCTTTCGCTAAAATATCAAATCTATCTGACAAATAAAGTCATTTTGCAAGTTTTTACGAGAACACCTGGGGATTTTTCGCAAAGTAGTTATTAATCCCAACCAAACCCATCGCCCTATTCACCCTCTGCGTGAGTAGAAAATACGGAATGACCGGCCCCTGCCTTACTCAGAAAACATACAAACGTTCGTGACGCAGGGGTGACTTCCTACGCGACGTCAAGGGTTTCGGGGAGCGCATCGCGAAGAGCGAGCTTGTTCCTCCAGTGACCGCAGTCGGGCCGCTCGGTTTTACGGTTGAGCCCGGCTACCAACCGGGTCTTCTCCTCATAGGCGACAGCGCGGGATTTCTGGATCCTATCACCGGAGAGGGAATGTCGCTTGCGTTGAAGAGTGTGAGGGCAGCCGTTCCTCTCATCAAAGACGCGTTCTCATCGGGAAATTTTGATGTGGAGCTCGGACAGCGATATGCTCGGGACCGATTCCAGAGTATTGAGGATGTCTACCGATTCACTGAGTTTATGCTGAATTTTACCAGGTATAGATTCATCGCAGATCGAGCCATTCGGCGGCTCAGTCGCGACGAACTTCTGTTTCAGAAGATTCTGGGTGTCGTCTCCGGGAGCCACAGGTACGGGGATATTTCGTTGCGTGATAAAGCTGTCCTATTTCTGGGATGAAATCACTTCGATGGTCTCAGTGCGCATGGCTGCCAGAAGAGCAGAACCCGGTAGGGCGGCAAGGACCGCACGCGCCACATTCCGGGAATGACGCGTCTGATTTCGTCAGTTGTATATGATCTTCGGATGGAAATAAGCCCATCGTGCGTGATGAACGAGCGGCGAAATAGGAGGGCTGCCGGCATAAACCCAAGGTATGCGAAGTCGTCGCGGCGGATATCGTTGTGCAGAGCCAGTCGGGTGGCCAGCTCGGTCGAATCACCCAGGAATTGATCGAGCTCGGCCTGGTTCAGATGGTGGATGACATGGTTTGAGATGACCACATCGTATTTCTGACCCTCGCTTATGAGATCCTCTGTCGTCGCCTGCCGGATGATC
>CAYTND010000005.1:0-20649 GCA_964438965.1 uncultured Pirellulales bacterium | reverse complement strand
CAGTTCACGTCGCCATCAAGCAGATTGGTCCATTTGTAGCCGTTCCGTTTGAAATCCTTCAGATGGATTTTGACGATGCGTTTGCCGAGCGTGCGTATCCAGTCCTGTGAGTACCCGAAGAGGATTACGTTGCCGATATCGAAGTAGGCCTTGAGCCACGGACTCTCGAACTCATCCACGTACCGTGCGAATTCGAGCGGGCTCAGCAGAAACTTGTTCCAGACATTCTCGACCGCGATGATTACACCGAGCTCTTCAGCTAACGGCAGCAGTTTCCGGATGTGCCTCTGCGAGCGTTTATAGGCCTGGTCGTAGCTGACGTCCTCCTTGACTACCGCGGGCACCAGCAGAACCGCACCGGCGCCCAGCGCCTTGGCGCTGCGCAGGGCAGTCTCCATTCCCGCCAGGCCTTTTTCTATCACCTTTGGGTCGGGGTCTGAAAACGGCGCACCCCAGCCGCCATAGACGATTGAATGAATCGGAACGCCGGCCTGCCGTGCCAGCCTGCCCAGCCGCCGGGCTGCATCGAGGTCCTTCATTGGAGAAGCTTCGATGCCATCGAACCCACATTTCTTCGCTAATTTGAATTTGTCCGCGTCGGAAAGTTCCCGCGGCAGCATCCCTAATTGGAGGGCTTTGCGCAGTTTGGCGCCCTTCCGCCTGCTTTTGGCAAAGCCGGACTCACTCAGCACGCTCGTCCCAGCTGTAACCGCAGCAGCATACCTCAAAAAACTGCGACGTCCCATAATTTCCTTTTTCATAAATCTGCCTCCTAATTTTTATATGGATAAGACTTCTGCACAATATACCAGTTTGCCTGAATAATCCAAACTGAAAAGCTGGTTCGTTGAAAGAAAATAGGTTTTTTTCTCAAACTGACCGGTTCCAAGCTGTCATGCCGCCCCTTGGACCGCTCAGACTTGTCCTTGAGCAACGCGAAGGAATATTTATAGCTATTTTCGCAACCAAAACGGCCGGTTTTCTTCAGCCGAAATTACCTGCGATTATGTTTTTTTTACCTTCTTATATTCAGGGATATTACCGCAAGTTAGAGGTCCCAGTTGAGTTTTTCCTGATATCGCCAGTAGAACCGTCCTAAAATGTGGGCGCCTACCAATACTATATAAGTCATCACAGAACGAATGATAAAACTCCAAAGCCGCGATTCCTGCACTTCCGCGTAGAGCATACCGGTTACCACAACCGGTGTAACAAACAACAAAACAAGCCCGCAGTATGGGACAAACGTGCTGGATATTGAGCGAGCGAGCAAACGAGGATTAAGGCCGATAGCCGAGTCAAACATAATAACGGCCAACAACCCCATCGGAAGAAGGAAGACCGCATAGATTAGTAACAGCCAGAAAATGATGTCGGCTCTTCTGGTGAACAGCATATATAAAACGAACGGCATAAGGAAAATCGCAAGACAACCAATTACATTTACCGTTTCCCAGAACATACCCATAAAACCTGGAGTTGCACCTAATCCCTCAGGCGCTCGCACCCCCCCATCGGCACTATCGCGGACGCATTCAACAAAATACCAATATATGTAAAAGAAAATAACGATATCTATAACCATAGTGACAAGACCGAAAAGACAAGAAAGCTGGATAGGAAGAATCGTCCCCAGAATATCTATTAACAGCGGTACTCCGATGAAAATAGCAAGACTCTTCAAGCCCGGTACGCTGAACGGATATAGAAATATGTCTATGAGCCACGGCAGCCTGCGTTCATCAACGAGTTCGATTTCTTCCTGCGATTCTTCTTCAAGTTCCTGCTCGTATTCGGCGGTTTCCTCAGAGATGCTGGTTTGACCCCTTTGAAAAGTAGAAATTTTTTCTTTTTCTGGGATATCCAGAAGAGTCAAATCGTAGTCGGAATGTTGGGAGGGAGTTTTTGTTTTGCCGGGACTGCTTTGACCTGTGGTGCCGGTGGACTTTATTTTTGGTATGGAGATTATGTAATAGCATTTAGGGCATCTAATTGTTTTGCCTGCGTAGCTTTCGGAGACGGTGGATTTGTAGCCACAGTTGTTGCAGTAAAACCTAATAAATGGGTCCGCCTCAACCACTTTCGAACCTTCTTTTCAGAACTTTGAATTCAGAACGAGCGATTACGTGCTCGCCAGTTTTTCTTTTATCAACTCTGTGGCTTTTTTGAGGGCGTCGTTGATTTTTTTTGGATTTTTTCCGCCGGCCTGTGCCATTTGAGGCCGGCCTCCTCCTCCGCCGTCAATTATCGGTGCGATTGCCTTGACGATGTCGCCGGCCTTTAGGCCCTTCTTGATGAGGTCGTCAGTCATACCCGCCAGCAGTGTCGCCTTATCGTCATCGCCGAAGCCCAAAACGATAGCGGCGGATTTTGCCTTCTTCTTGAGCATATCGACAGCTTCCCGGGCCTGCTCGATACGTGTGGCCTGCAGTCGGCCAATGATTATGGAGGTCTCGCCGATTTTTTCGCATTTTTGGAGAAGCTGTTTGGCCTCGGCCATAACGTCGGAGCCGGATGCCTTGGCCGCTGTCCTGAGTTCCTTGGAGAGCTTCTTATTGTCCTTTATCAACTGGCCGACCCTGTCAACCAGCGCTTCGGAGGGGACCTTTAGCATCACCGAAAGCTCATCGACGATGTCACTTGCTTTTTCGAAATAAGCGTTAAGGCCGGGGCCGGTCAGTGCGGTAATCCTGCGGACGCCGGCGGAAATGCTCTCTTCTTTAATTATCTTGAAGTCGCCGATAGAGCCGAGCCTGTCAACGTGCGTGCCCCCGCAAAACTCGCAGCTAAAAGCAGAAGTCAGATGTCGGAAGTCAGATGTCAGATTTTCTGTCCTCTGTCCTCTGTCTTCTGTCTTCTGTTCTCCGATACCTACTACGCGTACTTCGTTTCCGTACTTTTCGCCGAACAGCGCCATTGCGCCAAGTTTTTGTGCCTGGTCTATTGGCATTACCGTCCAGGTTACCGGCAGGTCGGCAGCAATTTTTTCTCTGACCAAATCTTCAACCTTTTTTAGTTCTTTGACAGCGGGCGCTTTAGGGTATGTAAAGTCAAATCTTAAATAATCCGGGCCAACGAAACTGCCCTGCTGGGCCGCTGATTTGCCGAGTACCTCCTGCAGCGCCCACTGGAGCAGGTGGGTGGCGGTATGGTTTTTCTTTGTTGCAGCTCTGTCTTTGCTGATGATTGCCTTTACATTTTCACCGGTGCTGAATGAGCCTTCGACAACTTTGCCTTGATGAATGATACAGTTGGCTATTTTTGCGGTGGATTCAACTACGAATTTAGCGTTTTCCGATTTTATAATGCCGCAATCGCCGACCTGGCCGCCCGCCTCGGCGTAGAAGCAGGTTCTGTCAAGAATAATTCCAACCTCGGTGTTGGTTTGGATTTGGCCCTGGTCATTGAAACCTCCATTATCGAGCCAGCCGATTAGTTTGCTGTCGCAACTGTCGGTATCATATTTGTGGGCATCTTCGGTTACGGGCAGTTCGGTGTTTGCCAGGGCTGCCATAAGTGAATCATTTTTTTGCGCCGCCCTTGCACGCTGACGTTGGGCTTCCATTAATTCGTTAAACTTAGCCGTATCGACTTTCAGCCTGCGTTCTTTGGCCATAAGCTCGGTCAAATCAAGTGGGAAGCCGTATGTATCATAGAGCTGGAAGGCATCTTCGCCGTTGATAATCTTGTTTATTGATTTTTGTGCCCGCCCGGCGGCGGTGTTGAAGATTTCGATGCCCCTGTCAAGCGTTCTGCCGAAGCCGGTCTCTTCGGATTCGATTACCGTTGAGACGTAGTCTGCCCTTTCGGTTATTTCGCCGAACGCATCGCCCAGACAATCGACAACCACCGGCACAAGTTTGTAAATAAACGGCTCGTGCATTCCTAATTCTCTGCCGAACCTCGAAGCCCGGCGAAGTATTCGGCGAATCACGTATCCGCGGCCTTCGTTAGAGGGAATCGCTCCGTCGGTTATCGCAAAGACAAGTGAGCGAATATGGTCGGCTATTACCCTGAAAGCATTGTCGGTTTTGTTGCCAAGCTCCGATGTATATTTGTGGCCGGTGATGTCGCTGGTGTAATCGATTATGGGCATAAATAAGTCGGTATCGTAGTTGCTCTTTTTGTTTTGCAGCACCGCTACGATTCTTTCCAGACCTGCACCGGTGTCAACGTATCTGGCTGAAAGCGGCACGAGCTTGTCCTCAGGCAGACGATTGAACTGTATGAAGACAAGATTCCATAGCTCGATGTATCTTGCGCAGCCGGCGTTGACCCGGCATTTATGGCCCGGGACGTTTTTCATATCGCACATCTCAGGGCCGAGGTCGATGTGTATTTCACTGCAAGGCCCACAGGGGCCGGTCTCACCCATTTCCCAGAAGTTATCTTTTTTGCCGCAAGCAAGGACCTTCTCGGCGGGTATTGGAGTTACTTTGGTCCATAAGTTCGCGGCCTCTTCATCTTCCGGCAGCCCGTCGGCCTGGTCGCCCCCAAAAACCGTCGCCCACAGGCGGTCCGGCTCGATGCCCCAAACGTCCGTAAGAAGCTCCCAGGCCCATTGGATTGCCTCGGCCTTGAAGTAATCATCGAACGACCAGTTGCCCAACATTTCAAAAAAGGTGTGGTGATAGGTATCTTTGCCAACTTCTTCAAGGTCGTTGTGTTTGCCGCTCACCCGCAGGCATTTTTGAGTGTTCGCCACACGGGGATGCTGGGGAGGGGTTAATCCGAGGAAAATATCCTTGAATTGATTCATTCCCGCGTTGGCAAAAAGCAGGCTCTCGTCACCGATGGGGACTATGGGTGAGCTGGGGACGAATTCGTGGCCTTTGCTTTTGAAAAAATCTATAAAGCTGTTTCTTATTTGCTTTGCACTTAACATAGGCCTTTGGCAGCGAGGACTTTGTTTTTTAATTCCTCGCATAAATCCTTGTTTTCAGTGAGGAATTTTTTGGCGTTCTCTCTGCCCTGTCCGAGTCGCATACTGCCGTAGTTTAGCCAGGCGCCGCTTTTTTCGACGACCTCACAGCCGGCGGCCAGGTCGAGTAAATCGCCTTCATAGCTGATTCCTCTGTCAAACATAATATCGAACTCAGCGTCGCGGAAGGGCGGTGCGATTTTGTTCTTTACGACCCTGGCCCTGACCCTGGAGCCGATGGCGCCGGTGCCGTCCTTTATGGTTGATATTCGTCTCAGGTCGATTCGGATGGAGGTGTAAAATTTCAGCGCTCTTCCACCGGGTGTGGTTTCCGGGTTGCCGAACATAACACCGATTTTCATGCGGATTTGATTTATGAAGATAAGGGCGGTTTTGCTCTTGCCAATGATACTGGTAAGCTTTCGCATCGCCTGGCTCATTAACCTTGCCTGCCGTCCCACGTGCACGTCGCCCATGTCGCCTTCAATTTCTGCCTTCGGTGTCAGTGCGGCCACTGAGTCAATAACTATGACGTCGATGGAATTGGAGCTTATCAGCATCTCGGTGATGTTAAGTGCCTGCTCACCGGTGTCGGGCTGGCTGACTAACATACTGCTGACATCGACACCGAGTTTTTTGGCCCAGGTCGTATCCAGGGCGTGTTCAGCATCGATGAACGCCGCCACGCCGCCTGCCCGCTGGGCGTTGGCAATGACGTGAAGTGCCAGTGTCGTTTTGCCGGACGACTCCGGGCCGAACAATTCGGCAACCCTGCCGCGCGGGATGCCCGCACCGCCGAGAGCTAAATCCAGTGACAATGAGCCGGTCGGTATGCCCTCAATCCTGGCGTATAGGTGCTCGTCCATTTGCATAATAGCGCCTTGGCCGTATTGCTTTTCTATCTGTGCGATTACACGCTGCAGAGCGGTTTCCTTGCCGGTCGCCTGCGGTTTCAAACGCTCTATCTTGCCTTTGGATGTTGTCTGGGTTCTTTTTGTTTTTGTCATTTTTCTTTTCTCCTATTTCGTAAGAGTTAAATGAATTCTGCAAAATTGAGGCTATTGCAATCCGTAGTTTCCCAGCACGGTATAAACAGGGCCTTTCGGCATTAGCTGGCTTTGATATACCGAGACCGAATCAGCCGAGATAGTTCCAAGCTCAAAATCCTTGTATTCTTCGGTCATTTGCGCCAGTTTAACACCTGCCCTTGCGTTTCTCACCCTGCAGAGGGTCAGATGGCCTGAGAATTTTCTTGTTTCCCTGGGCCAGCCGGCCAAAGCAAGCTGCTGCTCAAGGTCGCTTTGTAATTGTAGCATATTTTCGCAATTCTGTCCTGTGCCAACCCATAAAACTCTGGCACTTCTGCCGCCGAAATAACCGACCGATTCTACGTCCAGCTCGAAGCTCTCATGTCGGCTCGCAACGTCTTTGGTTATGTTGCAGACATCGACGACCTGCTCATCCTTAATCTCGCCTAAGAATTTCAATGTCAGATGCATCCTATCAGGATTCACCCATTTGGCATCACTTCTTTTAATATCAACTTTGCTCTGCAGCTCGCGTTGCAGGCTGCCTAAGGCCTTTCTGATTTGCTCGTCGATATCTATTGCTATAAATACTCTCATCTTTTGTAAATCCGAAACTCGAATATTGAATAGTGAACTTCTAAATTCGACATTCTTTGTTCGATATTCACTATTCGCTCCTTTTAACTTTAGGCACTTTACACTTTAGGCACTTTAGTTCACTTAATATCGTTTCGTATTTCGATATTTTAAAATTTTGTCAGCTTTCGCAGAGTTTCAAATCTGCTGTCAATATCATACCTGTCTATGGAATTTAATCCGTTCAGCGAAAAATCGGCAATGGTAAATGAGGCAACCACTGTGCCGTAGGCGACCGCTGCCTTCAACGTCTCAAAATCTGTTTTACCGCTTTGTGCCAGATGGCCCATGAATCCACCTGCGAAGCTGTCGCCGGCGCCTGTCGGGTCTTTGACCTCGGCGGCTGGATAGGCTGGCAGAATAAATTTGTCGCCGCCGGCACTGCACATTATTGAGCCGGATTCACCTTTTTTGGTAACTACGACACCCGGTCCCATATCCAGGATTTTTTCTCCTGCTCTTATCAGGTTGCTGTCAGCCGCCAACATTCTTGCTTCGTCTTCGTTGATTATCAGGCAGTCGGTTTTTTCCAACAGCGATTTTAAGTCATCGAGGTGGCCTTCAATCCAGCAGTTCATCGTATCAGCAGCGACGAACACCGGCTCTTGTATTTGTTTTAACAATTGATGTTGAAGAGCAGGCGTTGTGTTTGCAAGAAATACGAACCTGCTGTCCCTGAACGAATCGGGCACTCTCGGCGGCGCCTCGGCAAGGACGTTTAATTCCAGGCAATCTGTTGTCCTGTTGTCCATATTTTTGTGATATGTACCGGCCCAGCGAAATGTTTTGCTCTGCGTTCTTATTTCCAGACCCGTCAGGTCAACGTCCCTTCCGGCGAAAACCTCGGCCAAATCAAACGGACAATCCGAGCCGATAACACCTATAAACCGGACCGCAGTAAAGAAGCTCGCCGCCATACTAAAATAAACAGACGAACCGCCGAGACAGTTCTCGCTTACGCCATAAGGCGTCTTGACTGTATCAATTCCTATCGAGCCGGTTACTAATAATGACATTTCTGTATTTTTTCTCCTTCAATTTTCCGCGGTAAATTTTTTCAGGGTGGTGTCTATTCTGGTCAAGGTATCTTCTTTGCCTAACATCTGAACTGATTCGAAAATTGGCAGGCTGACCGTGGTTCCGCAAATAGCCACTCGCACCGGCTGAGCGATTTTACCTAAGCCGACTTTCTTTTCCTCAGCTAACGAGCGCAGCATATCTTCAATCGCCTGCTCTGTAAATTGCTCCAACGCGGCGAGTTTGTCGCGGACGATTGTTAGGACAGCTAAGCCGTCGTTTTTCAGCAGAACCTTCTTAACTGCTTTGTTGTCATATTCAATTTCGTCGTTGTCCAAAAAGAGGAATCTGCTTTTGCGTTCGATATCAGCTAAGGTCCGCGCCCCTTCGCAGAGTTTTAAGATTTTTGAAAGAAGCTCATCGGCGGCAGAAGCTACCGGCGAGGCGATGGTTTTTAAGTAGTCCTTGAAATGCCGGAGAAGTTTTTCTTCAGGCGCCATGCGTATGTGCTCGGTGTTGAAAGCCAGAAGCTTTTTGCGGTCGAACAAGCTGTTGGCCTTGGTCAAACGAGAAAGGTCGAAGCTCTCGATTAATTCTTTAACGCGCATAATCTCGCGATTGTCGCCGGGGTTCCAGCCCAAAAGCGCAAGAAAATTGACCATCGTTTCCGGCAGATAGCCGCTTTTGAAGAAATCGACGATATTGATTTCCGGTAGTTTTATGCCAAGGTGTTTTGCCATCACATCAATGGCGGGCATATCCGGACTTACTCTCCGTTTTATGAAATGTTTCATTTCATTCTCATTGATTCGAGCAACATCACATAAATCGTCATAGAGATAGCTTTCTGGTAGATCCTTGATCGCATTCCACAGAGCTTTTGGCCTTTCGCGCTTGGAAAGCTTGCCTCCACCTTCGCTTACTGTCACCGCCATATGCACATACTTCGGAAGCTCTCCAAATCCCAGAGCTTCCCATAATGCTTGCTGGCTGGGTGTGTTCATCAGATGTTCCTGGCCTCGAATGACGTGTGTTATCTTCATCAGGTAGTCATCTACCACGCAGGCAAAATTGTACGTTGGGAAGCCGTCACTTTTTTGTATGATAAAATCGCCTATTGCACCCGCTGCGAATGTAATCTCGCCGCGGACTATATCGGCAACCACAATAGGTTCACCCTGCGGAATGGCAAAGCGAACCGTTATGGGTCGCCCTTCGGTTTTTGCATTCTTCACATCGCTTTCATCGGGGAAATCTTTGGGCCGGGGATAAATGAAGTTTTTCTTTTGGGCCTCAGCTTCTTTGCGAAGCGCATCAAGCTCTTCGGTGGTATCGAAGCAGTAATAGGCCTTTTGTTCATCGAGCAGATTCTTTATGTATTTATCGTAGATGTCCCTTCGCTGAGATTGCAGGTACGGCCCGTTTGGCCCGCCGACTTCGGGGCCTTCGTCCCACTGGATTCCGAGCCATCGCAGGTCGTCCATAACCTGCTGGGTGGCGGTAGGGGTGTTTCGTTTCTGGTCGGTGTCCTCGATACGGAGAATAAATGTTCCGCCCGTTCGCCTGGCCCAGAGCCAGTTAAAAAGAGCTGTGCGCGCTCCGCCCACGTGCAGATAGCCGGTTGGCGACGGTGCAAAACGTGTTACGACCATTACAAACCTCGTCAATTTCGGAAAATACGTAAAAAATAAGAATAAGTTATGCCAGAACTGTTGTCAAGAGTCATAGGCCAGAGCTGACAGATTTGTACGTCTCGGAGGTGGCGTTGATAAACTTTGCTCTATCAATTTGTTGTACAGTTTAGTATCTTAATAAAGCCAAATCTTCCGTTGAGTTTTGATAGGGGAATAAGAAAATGTGGCCACGAATCGGACCGGTTCCGACATATGGTGTCCTGTACATCTTGAGTATTCTGAGCCATTTTCTGGTTTGTTACCTGATTGCCAGACGTCTCGGGCTTCGGCATCGTGTTTGGATCGTTGTCGGTGTCTGCTATATGATAGGTATGACCGTTGGAGCCAAGGTACTATACGACATTCAACGCGCGCAATTTGAGCTTCGGGCGATGTTGAGTATTGGGCACTACATGCAGGAAGGATTATGGGGCGGTCTGCTGGCGTATTTTTTTCTGGCTGTGCCATTGGTGTTGGTGTTAGCCAAACACAGACGTGCAGCTCTCGATCTGGTTGCGCTGTCGATTCCCATCCCCTGGATATTTGTTAAGCTGGGATGTCTGTTTAACGGCTGCTGCTATGGCAAAAAATGTTCTATGCCCTGGGCGATTACATTCCCTGAAGGGGCCGCGGGCGCGCCGGCGGGCATACCTTTGCACCCAACGCAAATTTACGAAATCCTGGTTGTTCTGTGTATTCTTGTCGTTTTCAAAGTACTGAAATACGAACGATGGCGGGGAACAATGTTATTATGGTTCCTGATTCTCTACGGTCTGGGACGGGCAGCCACCGAAATCTTTAGGGGCGACTTTGATCATCATCTGTACGTTGGCCCCCTTACTTTGTCGCAGCTTATCTGCCTGGTTGCGGCCGGTGTTTCAATAATCCTGCTTTTCCTCTGGCGCCGTTTTGTTCGCAATGACAGACTGGACTAAGTAATGACTATATGCTAAATTGTCGTTGCTGATAATGTTGATGTATTGAATTCGAAAAGCAGAATTGATAAACCGTGAAAACGCCAGGCAAAGAAGAAAATACCAGACTCGATTTTATCCGGCAGGTTGTAGCCGAAGACCTCAAGACTAATAAATGGGATGGGCGGGTTGTAACACGATTTCCACCGGAGCCGAACGGGTATCTGCATATCGGACACGCTAAGAGTATCTGTCTGAATTTCGGTATCGCAGCAGAGAATGAAGGCGGTGTTTGCCATCTGAGATTCGACGATACCAATCCGATCAAAGAGGAACAGGAATATATCGATTCCATCATTGAAGATGTTCACTGGCTTGGCTGGGATTGGGGTGAGCATTTATATTACGCCTCGGACTACTTCGAGCAGATGTACGAATATGCTGTGCAGCTTATAAAAAAAGGCAAGGCATACGTCTGCGACCTGACAGCCGAGCAAACAAGGGAATATCGCGGTACACTGACTGAGCCGGGAAAAGATAGTCCGTATCGCGACCGGTCAGTCGAGGAAAATCTCGACCTGTTCGAGCGGATGAAGGCGGGCGAATTTCCGGATGGCTTGCGTACGCTGCGGGCGAAAATCGATATGTCAGCCCCCAACCTTAATATGCGAGACCCGGTTATGTACCGAATCCTGCACGCGGCGCATCCCCGCACGGGCGATAAATGGTGCATTTATCCGATGTATGACTGGGCACACGGGCTTGAGGATTCCATCGAAAGAATCACGCATTCTATCTGTACGCTGGAATTTGAGAACCATCGTCCGCTGTACGACTGGTTCCTTGACCAGTTGGAGGCGTATCACCCACAGCAGATAGAGTTTGCCCGGCTCAATCTGACCTACACCGTAATGAGCAAGCGAAAGCTGCTGCAATTGGTGCAGCAAGGCCACGTCAGCGGCTGGGACGACCCGCGAATGCCGACCCTAAGTGGCCTGCGAAGGCGAGGCTATTCACCGCAGGCCATCAGAAATTTCTGTAAACGAATCGGAGTCAACAAGTTCAACAGTACCGTCGATATAGCACTATTAGAGCACTGCCTGCGGGAAGATTTGAACAAAACCTCGCCACGCGTAATGGCTGTGCTTCGGCCGCTCAAGGTGGTTATCGACAACTATCCGCAAGACCAGGTCGAGGAGCTTGAGGCCATCAATAATCCCGAAGACCCAAGCGCCGGGGTGCGGAAGGTTCCGTTCTCACGAGAGTTGTACATTGAGCGGGAAGATTTTATGGCCGAGCCGCCGAAGAAGTTCTACCGTTTAGCCCCCGGCCGGGAGGTTCGACTGCGATATGCGTATTTTGTTACCTGCACGGATGTAATTAAGGATAAAAGCGGCAATATTGTTGAGCTGCACTGCACTTATGACCCGGCCACGCGAGGCGGGGACGCTCCGGACGGACGCAAGGTCAAGTCAACCCTGCACTGGGTTTCAGCCGGCCACGCACTCGGGGCCGAAGTCCGACTGTACGACCACCTCTTTACGAAGGAGAACCCGGATGATACAACCGAGGGCGAGGATTTCAAATCCAACCTGAACCCGAACTCGCGCCAGATTATAGCTTCTTGCCGGGTTGAACCATCTTTAGGCCGCGCTGCACCGGGCAGTCGATACCAGTTCGAAAGACTTGGCTATTTCTGTGTTGACCCTGATAGTTCCGGTGGCAAGCTGGTATTCAATCGAACGGTAAGTTTGCGTGACACGTGGGCCAAGATACAAAAAGCCCAGAAGAAAAAGTAGGTAGTTGACAGAGGGTGGCAGCCTCAAGCGCAGTCCCTTAGGGACACCTTACGGCGCTTGGGGATGGCTGAGGATTATCAGCCAAACAGCTCAGTGAATTTTTCTTCTATATCAGGGTGTTCGCACAGCGTCTGTCCGATCAGGACCGCTCTTACACCGACGAACTTTAGTTTTTCTACGTCGGCCCGTGTTTTTATTCCGCTTTCGGCGACCAGCTCATTTTTGTTATCGACAAGTTCCGCCAATCGGCTGGTCGTGTTCAAATCGACCTCCATCGTTGTCAGGTTGCGGTTGTTGATTCCGAGAACGCTGTATCCTTTCTTAGGAAAGCCAATCAGGCTGCGGACGCCTAACAGCGTATCGGCCCGGTGAATTTCCAGAAGGACCGTTAGAGTCAGCTCGGCTGCGGCTATCATCATGTCCATCAATTCGCCGGGCTTTAGAGCTTCCGCTATTAACAGTATCGCATCGGCACCGGCGGCGCGCGATTCGTACACCTGCCAGAGGTCGATAATAAAATCCTTTCGCAGGATGGGCAAATCCACCGCCCGGCGTATCTGGTTTATATATTCGAGTCGGCCCTGAAAATATTTTTCATCGGTAAGAACGCTGATTGCATCGGCGCCGCATTTTTTGTAGGTTTGCGCGATTGCCACGGGGTCGAAATCCTCGCGAATGACCCCGGTTGACGGCGAGGCTTTTTTAACCTCTGCGATAACATTTATGCCGCGGCTGCTCGGCCCGGTAACGGCCTTGTAGAAGTTGCGGCACTTGGGCAGAGAGCGTGTCTGCTCTTTGAGATTCTCGAGACTTCTCTGTGATTGTCGAGAGCGTACCTCGGCTCTTTTGTCAGTGATTATTTTATCTAATATGTTCGCCAATTCAATTTACCTACAAGGATATCAAATATTAAAATGCTCCGTAGAAATGACATCTACGTATTATTCTGCAACTTTAACATAGCCCATACGAAGCTCGTTGAGGGTATTAGCCAGGACTGTTTCTTCCTCTTTGGTCAAATTGCCTTTGGTTTTTTCTTCAAGGGTATCGAGCATATCAATATTGTATTTTGCCAGCTCCAAATCCGGCTCTCTTTTTTCCTGTCCCTTAACCTGCAGCAGGCCCAGAGCGAATAATGCCTGCGTGGTAAGCATGCTTATCAATGCAGCGAAATTACCCTGTGGTAAAGGGCCGCGAGCCGGTTTTTCTTCCGGTGTCTTCTTCTTTTCGGCCTCTTCTTGTGCGGCTAATATTTCCTTCTCTCTTTGCGCTTCGGCCTTCCAGTCTTCATCGACTATGATCTTTTTCTCTTCTTTCTTTTCTTTTTCGGCCATAATTAGAACCCTTTGAATGTCCTGTTATCTGCGATATTTTTTCATACTCCTATCGACATCGCGTTTTTGGTCGCGTTCGGTTATTGCTTTTCTTTTGTCGTATTGCCTTTTCCCTCTGGCTAAGGCCAATTCTATTTTTGCCAGGCCCCTGTCGTTGAAATAAATCCGCAGCGGCACCAGGGTAAAGCCGCGCTGTTCGAGCTTGGTTCTTATTTTGTGGATTTCGGCCTTGTGCAGCAGCAGCTTTCTTTTTCTGGTCGGCTCGTGCTGCCAGGCTCCGGCCTGCTGGTATGGGGCGATGGTTGCCCCGACGAGCCAGCACTGTTGGTCTTCGACCCTTGCGTAGGAACCGTTCAGGTCGGCTTGAGCGTCCCGCAGCGATTTGACCTCGGTACCCAACAGTTCCAGGCCGGCCTCGAACTTCTCGATAAGCTCGAAGTTTCTGTAAGCCTTTTTATTGACCGCCACCGGACCCTGTTTATCTCTTTCCTTGTGCGATTTTGCTGCCATTTGCACTATGATAGCGACAGGATGAGGATTTTGCAAGAACCGGGTACCTATATCAGAAGTCAGAGGCAAGAAGACAGAAGTCAGAAGACAGTTTAGCCCCCCCACTTGTGGTGGGGGGCAAGTCAGCGTCATTCAGTGCCAAAGTCAGTGTCATTCAGTGTACAGTGTAATAAAAAGCGGCCTTATGCGATTGTGCATAAGGCCGCGTGTAAACAACCGAAGCAAGAATAATCTGTACGCTATCCGGCTATCAACCAATACGGTGTTCTATGAACAGATTGAACAGCCGTGTTGACACGCCCTATTAAAAATCGCGCACGACTACTCCATCCTTGCCTACCATGTACTGGTCTGAGCTGTTGACCTTCAGGTTATAGACCTTGCCGACGAAAGGCATTGCCCTGGTTACAACGCTCTTGATAGCAACTGTGCCGTTTAGCGATTTCAGGTTCATGCCACTTTCCAGATTCTGGGCAGCTACCCATTGTCCGGAATCAAGCATGAAGCAGTGTGCATCCACGACGCTGATGCGATTTCCGTTTTCGAGCGTTATATCGCGGCATTCGAAGGTTCCCTCGTGCTCTTCGAGTTTTTCCAAGCTCGCTGTTGCAAGACAACTGACTTTGCCGATTGTCTGGCCTGCGGTAACTTTCGAGATTTGCACGAGTGCCCCATTTACCCATACGGGCGTATCAGCAAGGAAGCATCCCCTGCCCTTTGGCGGGGGTGCGGCTGTGGCTCCGCCTACGCCGTCGTGTACCAGGAATGAATCCAGTCTATTGCCTGGCTCAGTGACTCCGGGTATAGGTAAGCCGCCTCGTCGAGGATCTCCGCCGTCCCAGTAGGTGTAAATGTTATCATCATTGATGGCACAGAACGAGCGTTTTTCAAAAGTTACATGGCTGTCCATAAACAACACGTTCTGTCCATCTTCCTGGTGTTGAATGGCGTTTGCGAGATTGATTGATTCTCTACCACCGTCGGGGTTGAATGAACTCAACAAGCTCGGATCCTTGCCTTCTGCAGCGGGAGAGGCTATCCATGGGTTCCGGTCGGCTGCCACCGCCATACCCGGTTCGCTTGACGTGGTCAGAGCGTACAGGCCATAAGGCATGTGGTAGGCGTAGCTGCAGTGTTTTAATGGTTCAGGGCCGAAGTCCCAGAGGTCGATAAGCTGCCTGACGCCTTGTTGGTAGTCGGAGGGTTTAAATTCTCTGGTCCCGGAATCACCCTTGCAGATAAAGGACTTGGGCGTTACCTCGGCATACTTGACCAGAAGATAGAAGCTGGACGTAATGGTAGCTGTGCCGCCGCTGCCGTCGGTGCCGCTTAAGCCGTAAGCGCCGAATCGGGAAAGGGCCAGCCAATCAGGTATGCGGCCGCCCCAAACGCTGTTTCTTCCGCCGGCACGCGGAAACTCGTCTTGGTAATCGTTGCTGTAGATAAGCATTGCCTTGCCGATGCCGGACAGGTTCGTCCCGCAGACCATTCTAAAGGCAATCTGCCTTACCCTGGCCAGCGCTGGCATCAGAATGCCCATCAGCAGGGCTATGATCGCGATCACGACCAACAACTCAACTAATGTAAAACCTTTCGTTTTCCTCATTTTTGTTCTCCTTTTCTATTTTGAGATTCGCAGATTTGACCGTTTTTAAGTACGCTTCGGTTTACTTTTTGATAGATAAATGCTTACTGTCACATAAATGCCGGACACTAAACACTGTTTTGTGCGAATCTCCTTCATTTAATCTTTTCGCTTAAAAACGGTCAGTCCAACCTTGCAAAACCACGTTTTGCCAACAGGATTTGTGCGCCAAACTCTATTTACTTTTGCATAGCTGTCGATTCGAGGTTATATGCCAAACCGTAAAACGCCTCTTACAGGCAGGTGGGCTTTATGATATGAAGTTTGGACCAAAATATGATGACGGTTTTAATTATGATAAACAGTACTTTCCAAACCTACCTGCCTTAACTATAATATTAGCACAGGATGTCTTTGCTGTCAAATAAATTTCGGTGATTTTCCCGTGTTTCTTGAAAAAAAATTGAAATTGTGTAATATCCTTGTTTTCAGCTTGGAATCGTGGATATGAGGACCAAAAAAATTTACGAAGACATAAAAAAATTGCTAAAAGAGCACCACCAGAACCATCTTTTGGCATTATGGGACCAGTTGGATACAACTCAAAGGCGGAATTTACTTGCACAAATCCGGCAGTTGGACCTTGCGAAAATGGACAATTGGGTGGCTAATTGTGTCAAAAATTCTGCTTCTGTTGCAATAAGTGGCGATTTGGTTCCTGCTTCATTCTACAGTTCTGAACCAGCCGACTCTCAGAAGCATCGCAAGTATGCCGGAGCCGTCGAATTAGGTAAAGAGCTGATACAGCAAGGCAAGGTCGCTGCCTTTGTCGTCGCAGGCGGCCAGGGGACCCGGCTCGGATTCGACGGCCCGAAAGGAAATTTTCCCATCAGCCCTATCAAAAACAAAACACTGTTTCAAATCTTTGCCGAGTCTGTCGCAGCAGCCTCACGAAAATACCAAACCGTCTGCCCCTGGTATATTATGACCAGCCCTTTAAATCACGCCGAGACAATAGAGATTTTTCGCTCGAATGACTATTACGGCCTGAACGAGAAGAACGTCTTTATATTTCAGCAGGGCACACTGCCCAATTTCAGCACCGACGGCAAAATACTGCTTGCCGACAAAGACCGGCTAAGTTGCTCGCCCGACGGCCACGGGGGAAGTCTTAAGGCACTTTACCTAAGCGGAGCCATCGAAGATATGAAAAGACGCGGCGTGGAATTTATCAGCTATTTCCAGGTCGATAACCCTCTGATAAATATTTTCGACCCGCTCTTTATCGGCCTGCACGCTCTCGATAAAGCCGAGATGTCTTCAAAGGCAGTTATAAAAACCAACCCCTATGAAAAGGTCGGCAACTTCTGTTTGGTTGACGGCAAGCTGGCCGTCATCGAATACAGCGATTTGCCTGACGAGCTGGCCGAGAAACGAAACCCGGACGGCTCCTTAATCTTTAAGCTCAGTAGTATCGCTATCCACATCATTAACCGCGCCTTCGTTGAAAGACTGAATACTGAGGTTTTTTCTTTGCCGCTGCACAAAGCCGTTAAAAAAATTCCGTACATCGACGAGCATGGAAAACTTGTCGAACCTGCTGAGCCGAACGGCGTAAAGCTGGAGAGCTTTGTTTTTGACGCTGTGCCGTTGGCCTCGAAGTCAATAATTTTGCAGATACTGCGGGGTGAAGAATTTGCCCCGACCAAAAATGCCGCCGGCATTGACAGTGTCGAAACCGCCAGGCAAATGATTGTTACTCGTGCTGCCGCCTGGCTCGAATCGGCAGGCCTGATTATCCCCAAAAAACCGGATGGCTCGATTGATTGCGTCCTTGAAATTGCTCCGAGTTTTGCACTGGAAAAAGATGATGTCAAAGAGAAGCTAAACCGGATACCCCAAATCAAACCAAAGGATAGGATATACCTATCTTGATTGCAATTTTCACAGGGAGAAACCTCATGCATTCTGAAGACACAGGCATTTCCCGCCGCGAATTCATAGCCCTGGGCACAGGAGCCGGTGCAGGGCTGGTCAGTTACAAAAGCTCTGCTTATGCCAAACCCGAAAGCTCCAGGCACGGAGGAAACCGTATCTGTGTCGCCGCATGCCAAATACTGACATATCCCGATCTGGAAAAGAGCGTTCAAAAAATAGTTAAGTGGATGAAGTCAGCTTCAGAAGATGGTGTTGATGTGGTGGTTTTTCCCGAGGCGTGCCTGTGTGGTTATCAATATGACGATAGCTACTGGAAAAAGGCAAGCCCTAAAGAATTCGAAAACGCTGAGATAAGGATCGTGGCAGCTTCAAAGAATCTGGACATTGCGGTCGTTCTCGGTACGGCGCACTGGGAAGAAGGAAAACTCTTCAATAGCCTCTTGGCAATTGATAAAGGGGGCAGGGTGCGAGGCAGATACGCCAAAACTCATTTGGCAGAGAGCTGGCCGGGGCTTGTTCCGGGCACGATATTGCCGATTTACACCCTCGCCGGTGTTAAATCCTGTTTTATAATCTGCCACGATGTTAGGTATCCTGAGCTTGTCCGGCTGCCTGCTATTGCCGGAGCGCAGATATGCTACTTCATTAGCAACGAAAGTCCACTAACCAAAGAATACAAACTCTCTGCTTATAGGGCAATGCCGATAGCACGAGCCACAGAAAACGGAATCTTTTGTGTGATGGCTAACGCGCCAGCCAACCCAAAGAATATAAACGCGCCAAATCAATCTCACGGAAACAGCAAGATTATTCATCCTGATGGAAACGTCCTGGAAGAAGCGGGCTATTTTGAGGAAAGACTGGTTAGTGCGACAATTGATGTTAGCGAGGCTACACGAAATATCGCCCAGCGAGCTGCAAAGGACGATACAATATTGAAAGACTGGATCAACAAGGGAGCCCAGCTTGTACAGGTCGAAGCACCTCGCACCAATTGAGCTTAGGCTCACGCCTAATTGGTGCGGCTTTCTACTTGGTATAGAATCTATGAACGGTCTCCGATACGTATTTCTGACCCGGAAGGAGAACAACAGATGGGAAGTTGGGTTTATTTGGTGAATCCGGGAAGTGCTGCGTTTCCAGGCAGAACCCGTAATGCTTGTTATATACCTTGCCGTCCTTGCCGGTTATGGAACCGTTCAGGAAGTTTCCGGTATAGAGCTGAACGCCCGGTTCGGTTGTATAGACTTCCATCACCCGTCCGCTGGTTGGCTCATACACCCTTGCACACAGAGCCAGTGTCCCTCCACCGCTATTGAGCACGTAATTGTTGTCGTAGCCGTTCCCTACCTGCTCAATTCGGGCGCCAATGGACATCGGCAGGGTAAAGTCCAGCGGTGAATCTTTGACGCTTCTGATTTCGCCGGTGGGTATCAGGCCTTCATCAAATACGGTGTACTTATCGGCGTTGAGCGTAAGCTCGTGGCCGAGGATGTCACCCGTGCCTTGGCCGGCAAGATTGAAATAGCTGTGGTTCGTCAGATTTACCACGGTGGTTTTGTCCGTTTCGGCCTCATAGCTAATCTTCAATTCATTATCTTTTGTCAGAGTATAAGTAACGGTGCACGCCATATTGCCTGGGTATCCCTCTTCGCCGTCCTCACTGATATAGCTCATCTTCACGAGTGCTTCATTACTCTCGTCCTTTAGGTCATCGAGCTTCCATACCACCTTATCAAATCCCTTTATCCCGCCGTGTATATGGTTTTGTCCATTGTTCGCGGCCAACTTATATTCGGTGCCGTCGAGCACAAATTTCGCGCCGCCGATGCGATTCGCGTATCGCCCCACCGTCGCTCCGAAAAAAGCACCGCGTTTGACGTAGTCATCCAAATTGTCGTAACCGAGCGTAATATCAGCAAGGTTACCGTCCCGGTCCGGGACCTCCAGCGAAACCAAAATAGCCCCGTAGTTCGTAATCTTAGCTCTAAGACCGTTGGTATTAGTCAAAGTGTACAAGTCAACTCCCCTGCCGTCAGGCGTTTGGCCGAAAGATTCTTTCTCAGCACTCATTAGTCTTGTCTCCTTAACTTCGGGCTTAACTTCCGGTTCTTCTGGAGTCGGAGTTTTCTTTTTGCAGCCGGGCATACAGACTGCCGTTACCACCAGAACAAAATTAATCCAAAATCTCGTTTTCATTTTTTTACTCCCTTTTTCAGTCCAGAAGCCCAACTCATCTCTTTTCATTGTAACTGACCGTCTCTGAGTACAAGCCACAATAGCAGGTTTGCAATCCATACACGCTTATTTTGAAATATACCGCTGGCAAAATAAAATGTCAAAAAGTTTATTCCCACTATCTCATAAAAAATATATATCCCACGTCGCTAATATTGTTGGAATTGATGAAGAGGTTGAAAGCATAAGAATTGAAACAATAGAAGGACCTTTTAAGGTGGAGCCTTTTTTTCAAAAAGAGAAAAGTTTCGCTTATCTCAAAACTTTCTTGAAAGATAAAGACGGCAAGGATAATATTCAAGGCAAAGTTAGTGCCGAATTGATTACAAAGGATGGTATAAAGAAAATAGCATTGTCTATATATTGTTTGAACTTGTAAAATTAAACTCTTTTTGTAAGGTACTATAAATATGCATCAAGACAACGAATATGCATCAAGACAACAAAAATAATGTACTGTCCTTGATAGTCCTATTGTTGTTTGGCTTTGTTCAAGGTTGTCAGTATGAACGACACCAGGATAAACAGCAATCATATCAGGTAGATGCGAGCCCCAGTTTGTTATACCTCAAAGAACAGCCCTATCAACAATTATATGTTGAGGTGGATACTTTAGAAGGAACAAAAGTCCCAGAGACCTTCATCAAGGAAATACGAAGTTTTTTGAGTCAATATTGTTCTAAACCAAACGGCGTCAAAATTGTACGAGATACTCCTGTATCGTTTGAGCAAGATGAACTTTCTGTTGGCCTTATGTCTTTATTATGTCTTGATGGACCAATCTACCTTAATGAAAATGAACAGCCTGCATATTTACATATTTTCCTTTATAATACAGATGCAAAAAACATAATATATTTTAGGCGTAACCCATATATAGACGCTCGTTGTGCTACGACTGTTTTTTTTAATACTTCCTATACCAAAAGATTTCATGATTCTTTAGCAATTTTTACCATCAAACATGAAATTGGGCATGTATTAGGGCTATGCACAAACACAAGTCACAGTGATGGATTTCATTGTCGCAACAATGGGTGCCTTATGCGCAAATCA
>CAYTND010000004.1:0-20988 GCA_964438965.1 uncultured Pirellulales bacterium | reverse complement strand
AGCGGATATCTGCAAGTGGATGGCTATCAGGGCTACGAACAAACGCAGGCCACCTAGTACTCCGTTTCATCCGGCTGGGCCTGCTCGACTCCGCCCTTGACCGATGCAGACTCTTCTGTCTGCCGTGTAAGTTTGACCATTTTCGGCTTTTGTGTTGCAGGTTTGTCTGAGGCTGTCTGTTCGGTTGTAGGTTGCTCCAATACTTCTTTCTGCTGTAGAGATTCCTCCTGTGGGGATGGAGATTTTTTACGGCAGCCCATTGCGTTTATAACCACCAACACTAAACAAACCCCAAGAAGACACTTAGCTTTCATTATCAAATTCCCTTTCTCAAATATGTACAAAAAACTTAATCAGACATTTCTCCCATAAACGCCGAAGATTCTAATACTCCCGGCATTCGCTGAAGCTCACCCCGTTAGAGCCTTTTTCATCCGGGCCTCTAACGTGATTCAAGGCCGGATTATAACCCGTAAAGAAAATTTCTCACCAGAATAATTCCGATATAGACACAAATAATCCAGCACGAACTCCAGATACAACCGGAAACCGCATTTTTGTTACAGCGGCAAGAACGCTACGGTTGAATTGTCTGTGCTTTTAGCTACAATAAACAGAAATTTTTTTGCACAGGATTATGGATTTTGACGAACTGCTAAACCTGGTTTCTTCGGATAATGCACCGAGTATTCGTGTCGATTCGCGTGCCATCGGTAACGGTGATATCTTCGTAGCCGTTAAAGGTACCGTTTATGATGGCCACGACTTCATCGACCAGGCCCTTGCCAACAGCGCCAAATACATCGTCTGTCAACGAGATACGCAATACCCAATACGCAATACGCAACATGAGCTTATAATCGTTGACGATTCCACAGAAGCGGCAGCAGTTTTGGCACAGGCACACAGGGGCAGACCGGCTTCGCAATTAACGAACCTCGCTGTTACCGGCACAAACGGAAAGACCACCGTTGCCTATCTGGTACGCTCCTGTATCCAAAAGGCAGGCCAAAAGTGCGGCCTTATCGGCACCGTCATTTACGATACCTGCTCCGGGGATAGCAGACAAGCATCTTTGACAACACCAGATTGCCTGACTATTGCCGCAGGGCAGCATGAAATGTTAAAAAACGGCGCAAAGTATATGGTCATCGAGGCCAGCAGCCACGCCCTTTCTCAAAACCGTCTGGCTGGTATTAACTTCAAAGCCGCCGCTTTCACAAACCTCGCCGGCGACCATCTGGACTATCATAAAACCAAAGAAGATTACTTAGCCGCCAAAACCAGACTTTTTTCTACTCTTTCGCCGGATGCTGTGGCGGTGTTGAACAAACAATCGCCGCAAGCCCAATCTATTGCCAGGCAAACCGAGGCCAAAATCCTATGGTACGCCATTGATGAGCTGGCGGATATAAGCGCCCATATCGAATCGATGGATATGAGCGGAACGGTTTTCACCCTAAAATACACCCACCAATCGTCAATCGTGAGGACCCCCTTGCTTGGCCGATATAACGTCAGCAATTCATTAGCGGCAGCCGGCCTGTGCCTTGCAGCCGGCTTCGATTTGGAAACGATAGCAGCCGGTTTATCCGCTCAGCAAACAATACCAGGCCGATTAGAAAAAATCGATGGTGATGACTTTTCCGTAATTATCGATTACGCCCACACCGACGATGCCTTAAAAAATGTCCTCTCGACTCTAAAGCCTCTGTGCAAGGGTAACTTGCGGGTCGTTTTCGGTTGCGGCGGAGACAGGGACAGAACCAAACGACCGCGCATGGCAAGGGTCGCTGAACAATTAGCTGATTTCATAATCGTTACCAGCGACAACCCGAGAACCGAAAAACCCGAAGACATCATAGATGAAATTGTCGCCGGCTTCGAAAATCCGGATTCCCAAACAATTGTGATTGAACCAGACCGGAAAAAGGCCATCGCGTTGGCAATAGAATCCGCCGGAAAGGACGATATCGCGCTTATAGCGGGCAAAGGCCACGAAACATACCAGATAATCGGAAAACAAAAATTCGACTTCAGCGATAAAAAAATCGCCAGCGAGTATCTTAAGAAACGGATTAGAAACGGCTAATTAGCTTATAGTAAGAAGAGTGCTTACCGAAATATCTTCATCTATCTTCTCCCAATGTATTCCTATCCCACCACCGATAAGACACCAATCTTTTCTTTAGTAAAAGCCAATATTTCGCATAGTTCTCTACTTTTATTCAACGTGTACATGCAGCAAAGCTATAATTTAACAAACAAAAGAAGATTTTGCAGTATATCTCGATTTAGGTAGAAACTTCCAAATAGGTTAATCATTGTTCTGAAGCCGAAAGAGCTTTGCGGATTTTTTGCCTATGTAAAAGCAACATAATCCCTTATCCAAACTTGGCAACTTTCACAGGACGTTCAACGGCAAAGCTCTTATGATGGAGTTTAATACGCTCTATTTCATGGAGTGTTTCTGCTGTAAAGTAGCTTTGCCCACAATGAGGGCAACTGACCATAGGGATGTTTTCTATTACCAGCAAATTTTTCCCTTTGCCGTAAGTTTCGGCAACTCTACGAACACGTGCTCCCTTATGTCCACAAATATCACATATCATTTGTCTTGTCCTTATTCTTATAGTGCATATACGGTAATAATAACCAGTTTGTCGGTTGGACTTAACTTTGCAACCACTTCGATTTTGCTGCCTTCAACTGTTTTGCCTGCGATACGGTATTTCCATTCACCAGTTGCTATATCCTTTTGACGTTCAAGTATCTTTCCCGTGAGGACTCCCCGTTCGATATCATAAATAGCTAAATCATCATAATGCATTTCCCGTCTGGCATGATACGTCATAATGTACTGGCGCTGGCGAATTTTTTCCCGCATACGATTTAAAATTCTGTCGAACATGTTGTATTCCTCTATTGCGGATCAGGAAACAGCCTTGTTTGCGAAGATGCTTCAAAAGGGCTTTACGTTTCATTTGATCGTAACAACTTCACGTACTGCATCTGATGGAACGCCGCGAAGCGCATCTTCTCGCCGTCCCTTTCGATAATCGCCGTAAATTCATTATGCATCAGAAAACCTCCGATAGCACTTCATTTTCTACAAGATAGGATACTCTACATTTGATAAAAAGTCGAGCGGGTTGTACAATTAATTATATCAACAAGCATTTGCCTCGCTGGAATTATAGAAGCAGATTATCGAGAAACCAAAAGTGAAAGAATTTTCGATAGCAGATTTAGCCGGAACAATAAAGACTCGTCCTGCCGCGTCGGAATACGCAATACGAGACTTCACTGGCGTAAGCACCGATTCGCGAACTACCAAACCCGGCGATTGTTTCTTTGCTATACCCGGCGAGAACTTCGATGGCCACGATTACGTAGCTAACGCCTTCGCAAAAGGCGCCGTCTGTGCCGTAGTCAGTAAAGACATAAAAGACAACAAATTTGCCGACAAACCCATACTCGAAGTCGAGGACACCATAAAAGCCCTCGGCGATTTCGCCGGTGAATATCGCCAAAGAGCCAATTTCAAAGTGATTGCCATAACAGGCTCAGCAGGCAAGACAACCACCAGGCAGATAGCTTATCAGGCCTTAAGTCAATGTTTTCGAGTCTATCAGTCGCCTAAGAGTTTTAATAATAAGATAGGCCTGCCCCTGACCTTGCTCGGCGCAGACCCGGATGACCAAATCGTTATCGCCGAGCTCGGCAGCAATCATCCCGGCGAAATAGCCCATCTGACTCGTATCGCCACCCCGGACATCGCAGTGGTTACTAATGTCCATCCAGCCCACCTTGAAGGATTCGGTAATTTGCAGACGATCATACTGGAAAAGTTATCTATATCCGAAGGACTTACGCCCGATGGTGTTCTGATAATCAACGCTGATTTCGACCGGTTGGTAAACGCCTGCCGGGCAAAAGGTGCCAAATTCGTAACGTTCGGCAAATCAGATGGCTCCAACTACCAGGCACGCAATATCAGCTACGAGGCCTCAGCCAGCCGGTTCACTATCGACGATACGGAAGTTTACTTACCGTTGGCCGGCCCGGGAAACCTCGAAAATGCACTTGCCGCCTGGGCTGTTTGCAGCCAGTTTGGCCTGGCTATCGGGGATTTCGCAAAGGCTGTCAAAATCCTCTCATCCGTTTCTATGCGCGCCGAACTGCTGCAAATCGGGACGCTAACGGTATTGAATGATTGCTACAACGCAAACCCCGCCTCAATGAGAAATGCGCTGGATATATTGGCCGGTCTTGACCCAACTCGAAATCGCAGATTGGTTTTTATCTGCGGCGATATGGCTGAACTTGGACAGCAGACGGAATACCTGCATACCGAACTGGGTACATCTATCGCAAAGGCCAAAGTGGGACTGCTGGTAGCTGTCGGTAAGTTTGCGAAAATCGCTGCTGAGGCCGCAAAAACTACCGTCGAATACAATTCGGATTCCCACGAAGCGAAGTCCCTGCAAATAAAATGTTTCGAAGATACCATTTCAGCCTGTAATAATCTGCACGAATTCATAAAAGATTACGATATAATATTAGTGAAAGGCTCGCGAACTGCAAAACTGGAAATGGCCGTCGAGAAACTAAAAGAACTGCCGATTGAAATGAAAAATTAAAAATGTAAAACGCAAAATTAAGGAGATCGTCCGGCACTTAAAAGTTAAGTGCTGGATTCCATAATTTTGACCTTTAACTTTTGAATTTTGAAATGAAAAAATGATATACCACTTGTTATGGTACTTGCGAGATGTTTTTACGCACCAGTTCGGCTTTTACGCCTATCAGAACGTGGTGTTTCGCTCGGTATCAGCCATACTGACCAGCTTACTTATCGCCCTTCTAATCGGTCCTAAGATCATTCGCTGGCTGATGCGCAAAAAAATCGGCGACCGGCCGGAGTTTCATCACGCCACCCTCAACGAGCTGACCAAAGAAAAGGCAAATACACCCACTATGGGCGGCCTGATTATCATTCTCTCGGCTGTCTCAACCACCTTATTATGGGCAAAGCTGAACAACCCCTTTGTTCAAAAAGCTATTGTGCTGGTGATATGGTTCGGCGCTCTGGGCGGCGTTGACGACTGGCTAAAACTCACTGTCGATGTCCGACACCGAACCAGAAACGGTTTAAGACCCTGGGAAAAGCTCATCTTTCAAATCGGCGGAGCAGTACTGATAGCTTCGTTTTTATACGCTGACTTTGTCAACATAGACGATGCCAAATTATTCTGGCTGCCGTTCTATAAGCATGGCCTGCCGTTAGCAAACTGGATGTTCATACTCGTAGCGATTTTTTACCTCTCGGCCACCAGCAATGCCGTCAACCTAACTGACGGTATGGACGGACTGGCTGCCGGCTGCGTTGGAATGGTCTCTCTGGTACTTGCACTGCTGTGCTTTGTCGCCTCTGAAACGATGTCACGAACCACGCCTGTTACCTGGGCAAGTTATCTTCTGCTGCCTGCTATACCCCAGGCCGGCGAGTTGAGCATCTTTTATTCGGCAATCTTAGGGGCCGTCCTCGGATTCTTGTGGTTCAACTGCCACCCCGCTCAGACCTTTATGGGCGATGTCGGCTCACTTCCATTAGGCGCCGCAATGGGCTATGGTGCGCTGGTAACAAGAAATGAAATCCTGCTCTTAATTATCGGCGGCGTATTCGTCATTGAATTGCTCAGTGTAGTACTCCAGGTCGGCTATTTCAAATACACCGGCGGCAAACGGCTTTTTAGATGTGCACCTATACATCACCATTTTCATCTGATTGGCTGGAGTGAGCCGCAGGTGGTAGTGCGCTTTTGGCTTTTAGCCGCCGCCTTTGCCGCCCTGGCATTAGCCACACTGAAAATCCGATGACGCCACCGACAAATCTCGAAAATTGCTTATTCCCGATTGAGCACCTAATAATATAATAAAAATTGCAGATTGAAAGCCCGATAATCTCTTCGCTTGAAGTTATTTGCTTTTACATCTAATCTGAATCAACACCTAACTGAGAAAACCGCCACCTCAATCTCAAGTTCTCAGTAATTTAAGCCGAATTTATAGAATACCTGCAAACACTATAAAAAAGAGGAGTTAGCAATGCTCAGAGCAAGAGACGTTATGAGTACAAATGTAATTAGCGTGAAAAAAGACGCCCCCATATTTGAGGCGGTAAAACTTCTGGTGGAAAACAACATATCGGGCCTGCCTGTGGTTGAAGACGACATGACTTTGGCCGGAATTCTTTCAGAAAAAGATGCCGTAGATCTGTTCTACGAAGGCGAACGGGCCGAGAACAAAACAGTTAGTGACTATATGACATATCCTGCAGTTTATTTTGAAGACAGCCATGCTCTGGTGAATATTTGTGACTTTTTAGTAAAGAACATCTTTAGAAGGGTCCCCGTTACATCAAATGGCAAGCTGGTTGGCATAATCAGCATACAGGATGTCCTCAACTCTGTCCTTCAGCTAAGGCAGGAAAAAGTGGTCAGCACTAATTAGTTACTGTTGCGAAAATAGTATTTGTCATTCCCGCGAAAGCGGGAATCCAGTTTTTTCGCTCTGGACCCCTGCTTTCGCAGGGGTGACATCGTAGGTTTTTGTTTTCCACAACAGGAACCAATTAACCACTCACCAGTTAACTATTCTTCGGTATGGATTCGGACGTTCCTTCTGTAGCCTGTTGTGCCGTCATCGGAACTCATTTTGTCTAATTTTCTCTGTGCTAAAAAGATTTTGACGGCGGTAGTCCCACAAACCAGGCCAACAACGAAAAATACTATAGAGGCAAGTATCGCAAACAAATCTCGCAGGATATAAACCAGAAATCCAAATCCGATTAGCAGCAGCCCTACGATAAAAAGTCCTGCCGCGAAGTTTCTGGTTGCTTGAGAAATTACATTTGTGTAAAACCGAAAACTCATAAGTAAAGTGAGCTAAAGTGAGCTAAAGTGCCTAAAGTGAACTAAAGCTATGGACTATCTTTTAACTTTAGGCACTTTTAACTTTAGGCACTTTTAACTTTAGGCACTTTAGCCACTCTTCTTGTTAATACATTCCACCGCCCGGCGGCGCCGGAGGCGTCTCTTTCTTTTCGGGAATCTCACTGACTATCGCATCGGTCGTCAGCAGCAGCGAAGCAATCGATGCGCCGTTCTGCAGTGCAACCCTTTCGACCTTAGTCGGCACAATCACACCGAACTTAGCCATATCACCGTATTGCTTGCGCAGCGCATCGTAGCCGAAGTTCTTTTCCTTGCTGTCCATAACTTTCTGCGCCACAATTGAGCCGTCCAGTCCTGCGTTCTCGGCAATTTGTTTAATTGGTGCTACCAGTGCTCTTCGGACTATATCAACACCTATCTTTACATCCCCCGATGCCTTGACTTTACCCAGCACCGGCAAAGCCCTGAGCATTGGCACACCGCCTCCGGGCAGGATACCTTCTTCTACCGCCGCCCGACAGGCGTGCAGCGCATCTTCAACGCGTGCCTTCTTTTCCTTCATCTCTGCCTCAGTCGCGGCTCCAACATTAATCTGTGCCACACCGCCGGCCAATTTCGCTAACCTCTCCTGCAGTTTTTCGATATCATAATCGCTGGTCGAGTTATCAATCTCGTTCTTAAGTTGTTCGATTCTGCCCCTGATGGCTTCAGTGCTGCCGCCACCTTCAATAATAGTCGTTGCGTCCTTGTCGATGGTAATGCGTTTGGCCCTGCCAAGCTGCCGCAGCTCGATGTTCTCCAACTTCAGCCCCAGGTCCTCGAAAATGGCCTCACCACCGGTCAGGGTGGCAATGTCACTAAGCAGTGCTTTTCGTCTGTCACCGAAGCCGGGAGCTTTGACGGCCGCTACCTGCAGTATTCCCCGCAGTTTATTGACAACCAGTGTAGCCAGCGCCTCGCCCTCAACGTCTTCGGCGATAATCAGCAGCGGCTTGCCCTGTTGAGACACCTTCTCAAGCAGTGGAACAAGAGATTTTACCGAGCTTATCTTCTTTTCGTGCACCAGAATATAAGGCCTTTCCAGCACAACTGCCATATTCTCCAGGTTGTTAATAAAGTGCGGGCTAAGGTACCCTTTGTCGAACTGCATACCCTCGACCAGCTCAACTACCGTTTCCAGTGACTGGCCCTCTTCGACGGTGATGACGCCGTCTTTGCCGACCTTGTTCATCGCCTCAGCCAACTTTTTGCCGATTTCCACGTCCTGGTTCGCCGAGCAGGTCGCTACCTGTTCGATCTGTTTGCCCGACTTGACGGGCGTACTCATCTCGAACAGTTCGTCCACGATTGCATCGACCGCTTTTTCGATACCGCGTTTTACCTGCATTGCATTGGCGCCGGCTGTAATATTTTTGAGACCCTCATCGAAGATACTCTCAGCCAGAATCGTTGCGGTCGTTGTCCCATCGCCGGCCACGTCCGAAGTCTTGGACGCCACTTCCTTGACCATTTGTGCGCCCATATTCTCATAAGAATCTTCCAGCTCAATCTCTTTGGCCACTGTTACGCCATCTTTTGTAACGGTCGGCGAACCGAACGATTTTTCCAAAATTACATTTCTGCCGCACGGCCCAAGCGTAATCTTTACCGCCTTTGCCAGTTTGCTCACACCTTTTTGGATAGCCGTGCGGGCGTCAGTACCAAATGCTATCTTTTTTGCTGCCATAGCTTTCTTTCTCCTATTTTATTGATTTTCATTTTCTTTGCGTGCTTTCCTGTCTTTGTCGCTGATTTCTGCTTACTTTTCAATCACTGCCATAATATCCGACTCACTCATAATCAGATACTCTTTGCCGTCTATCTTTACTTCTGTCCCGGCGTAGCTTGTGAAAAGCACCATGTCACCCTTTTTCACCTGCAATTTTTGTACCGTCCCGTCGTCGAGCACTTTACCGTCACCAACGCTGATAATTTTGCCTCTTTGTGGTTTTTCTTTGGCACTATCCGGCAGGACTATCCCGCCCGTCGTCTTGGTTTGGGCTTCGAGACGCTGAACAAGCACCTTATCTGCCAATGGTCGAATCTTCATTTCGTACTTACTCCTTTCAAAAAACTTCTTTAATCTTTTACTTCATTCTTATTAGAAACGTTACACAATCTATTACTGTGCGAAAATATCACTGTCATACTTTTTAACAAACAATCTGTTCAATTGTTCCCGCAGAACACTCATATCAACCGGCTTATCAATCACGCTGAAAACATCAAGTCGTAATGCCTTACCAAGCAAAGACTCACCCGCAGTGCTGGTCAGCAGAATGCACGGCAGCAGTGGATAATCCATTCGAATAATCTTTATCGTCGCCAGCCCATTGGACTCTTCCGAGTCCATATCCACGATTGTCGTATGAATCCGTTTCCTCTCGATAATATTGACGAACTCTACTGCGTTCTCAGCCATCAGCAGATTAACGCCTCTTGGCCGAAATATATAGCGCACCGCCTCCGGCCATGCCCAGTTCGCCTCACTGGCAAGTACGTTGATTTCTTCGAGTTTTGACAGATTCGACACCATATCCATATATTTTCTGTGCAAATATCGTGCCAAATGCTTTTCTGAACGACTATATTAGCGCAAGTACTTACTGTAAATGAGGTTAAGATGTGAGGTCCGAGGCGGCCACCGCCTGCCAAAATCCCAGCTAAGGCACTCTTCTCTGCCAACCTGACAGGCTTTGACAAACGTTAAAATATTGAGCTTTGCTTTATTTATGGGATTCAGGGATAGTTTCTTATCAGCCCTTTTCGGTCATCGGCTTTAACGTACGCCACGTGGGAATCGGCCGGGCGGATTAGGATCGAGCACGCGGATGTTATCAAAATAAAAATGTATTCCTTCCAAATCGCCGTATTCCGATACTATCGCGAAACGTTCGGTGGCAGTCCAGTCAAAAACGCCGACTGGGTTATACCAGCCGTCGTCCCATGAGCCGTGTTCAGAAAAAGCATTAAGTGGAATTTGCAGATGGTTCCATTGACCGTTCCAGACTGCGATATTTCTATCAATTGTATATCGCATGCGCCAGGGATGATCAACGGGGTCTTCTGTTTTGGTGTCCACGAACCGGATGTCAATCTTTGCATCTGGAATATCACACCGAATCCAAAAATCAATTGCAAAACCTCTATCTACAAGCAAGGAGAGGTCTTTGACAGGTGAAAAACGAAATGTGATACTGTTATATTGACCAACTCCTGTCCAGTGGATGCAGTAATCGCCGGAGGCCGGGTTATCTTCAGAGTAATAATCAAGAAGTCCTTCACTAAGCCAGCTGGATTCAATGATTTTTGGTGCTATATAATCCAGATATATATCAAATTCATTTACATCCGGCACCAGAATAAACTCCTGCTGCGGCGGGGCGTTTAATCCCAGAGCTTCAACGAGGGGAATATTTAAATCGTAGTCGAACAGCTCGCTGGTTCCCTGTTCAAAAAGTCCAAAGCCGCCCTTATAATCCCAAATTGTCCAGGCGATACCTTTTTGTTCAAGATAACTTCGCACAATATTATACCAGTAGATGCGGTCATCGTTATTGCTATTGGGTATATAAACGCCGAATTCTCCGCAGAATAAAGGGACATCACGTGCGGTTTTAAAATCAACGGCAATATCAATTAATTCTCTGACGTGTTCGGGGGTTCCTGTATATCGATAGTTTGCAAGATTACTACTTATCCAGGTGTTTTCCAGCTCCGGTGGACAGGCAGGTATGTCACCGGCGTAGTATGGAAACGGTACGCCGGCGAGCGGCACGAGCGACGGATTAGTCCAGCTTGCGCCCTGATGAGTGAATAAGAATGGGTCGTAAATGTGAAAAGTGTAAATCAAGTTATCATCGTCATACCTGGGCATAAACTTAAGATTGTTGTAATTGTTCCATCCAGCCGGTCCAACAATGATAGTGTGTTTTTGATCAACCATGCGAATTGCATCGATGACTTTTTGCTGGATATTGTTCCACTTTCTATCCGAAATACCGTGCGGCTCGTTTAGCACTTCGTAGAAAATGTAGGTTGAGCGTTCTTTGTAATGTTCAGCCATCTGCATCCACACAGGGACCAGAATATCGCCAATGTCCGGGTCGGTACTGGCCGACGGGTCAAAAGTGTGATTATCGAGAATCAAGTGTAGTTCCAGCTCTTCTGCCCAGTCGATAATTTGGTCCAAAAAGTAATAGAATAAAGGGTCAATCGTATAGTCCGGCTGGCCGTTAGTCATAGAGTGTAAGTTGATGGGTAATCGGATGACATCGCAGCCTAAACTTTTAATATTGATTAAATCCTGCTTCGTGAATTTAGTAAATTGAATTTGCCGCACGCTTGAGGCTTGGAGCCAATTTGTAAGGTTCACACCGCGTTTGAACGGAATTTCAACAAGCTTAGTATTGCCCAATACGTGTAGTTCTTTGGGAGCATCAATAGGTATCGTATCAACGAGATAGTACTTATTCCGGCTCTCCGTTATTATGCGTCCGGGGATGACATTACCATTATTAGTAACGGTGACGCTAATCCATTGATCCGGGATATCAATCTTTATGGTCAAAGGAACAGGCGTTGGGGGCAGAATCGATTCATTTGTCAATACAACGGCCGTACCTCCGGTGAATGCCTGGACCGAGACCCTGCAGGCGTCTCTTTCGGCAATGTAACGATAGACGTTGCCAAAGGTATCGATCCAAAGGTCACTTTCTCTGTTTTTGACGTAGTCAAAGTGGGGCTCATAAACCGATGCCCAATCTGGTGGTTCCCAACCATCACCATCTGTTCCGTGAATCATCTCGACAATCCATTCTCCTCGGGATATTGCGCTGTCGGTTGCGCTATTCATAGCGTCGAGACCATGACCACTTGCTGTCCAGCCATAGCTGGGCAGGTTGAATTCATCGTAGCCATAAAGAGGCCATTGGGACGGATCCGGCGCAATAGTCCTTCCCCAGCCTCCTCGGGCTGCTATGTAATATTGAGCAGTCAAATTTCTGACCCTGGTATCACTGTCTGAGTAGGGATAAGCCAAGGCTAGCCCCGGAGAAAGGTTGAATGCTGCTTCCAGAGTAGCTCTTGAATTTGCCAGTTCGCTTTCAAGAGATGAATCATTCAACTCCGTTAGGCGTGGATGACTAATCGTATGAGACCCGATTTCCCAACCAGAATTAAGGAGTCCGGCATAGTCGTATATAGTGCTACGCCAACTGCCGCCGGTAATCACGAAAACTGTTCCAACAAATCCCAAGTCCTGGAATTTGGGTATGAAATGGGTGAACTGGGTATTCAGGTTGTCATCGAAGGTAAAAGAACAAGCCCCCCGTTTATTATCTTGCCAGGTCGTGATATCAACTGATGCTGTTAACGGCAAAGTGTCTACTTCCTCAAACATACTATAGGATGGAAAGACTATATCATCAATCCACGCCCTGTCATTGCCTCCGGACCCCGAGCCGTTCTTTGAATAGGTCCACTCGAAGGTTCTCGTGCCCTCATCCACCGGGAAAGACACCTCGGCCCAATCCTCTTCACCAGACCAGTCGCCTTTTTCCACCCCGTCGATGTAGAACTTCAAATAGTCGAAATCCGACTCCGAAGAGACTTTGCGATAGAAGGTGATATTCCCGGACACGCATTGAACATTCACCCTTAGAGTACTGCTTTCATCGTCGTCAATCTCACCCGCTTTGGCACTATAAGCTCCAGAGTGCTTTTCCCGTTGTGCGATGGTCCAATTGTCGTCTCCGGAATGCATCCAGGAAAATTTACTGAAATTACGCGTTTCAAAGTCCTCTATGGAGAGGAAGCCCAAATCAATCAAAGAAATGCCCCTTAGAACGACAACATTTCCAGCAGGGTCTTTAATTTTATCACCGTCAACATGCAACCAGGGGATGTCAGCATAAAGTGGCGTGATTGAATAGAGAAGCATACACAAAATAACAACTTTAATAGATTTGGTATGAATCATTTCTTTCGTTGCCCACAATCCTCTTTGAAATGCAAGAATCTTTGTCAGTTTCTCTTTGAGGAAACACTCCTGCACGTTCCAAGTGACATAATAGCAGAATCTCAATTAGGTTTCAACAATTTTCCTGTGGAACCAACGAGCTGTCTCACAAAAAACACCGAAAAAACCGGCCAATACCGCGCCAGCCAAATCACGGTTTTTTGCACGCGATTGGCTCGTTAGCTTTTACCATCGGCTTTATAATTACCGGCTTGCGCAACACCGCAATATAAAGTTCTTAGTGCTTTCAATCTGCTAATTTTTTATCAGTTCCGTAGGGTGGGGCTTGCCCCACCATTTCTATCGGGTTCGTATTGAAAGAGATGTTGGTGGGGTAAACCCCACCCTACAAAGGCTATCTAATTTTTTATCAGCTTTATAATCGTATCGAGGTCGTTCGGTGCTTCTATGGGCGGATTGTTGAATTCGCCCTGTTTTTCTTTGTGGTAGTTGACCGTTACGTTGGGGTCTTTTAACGGATGGCCTGTCAAGACGCACGCAATCCGCTCATCGCTACTAATTACACCCTCAGCCCTGAGGTGCTTTAGGCCTGCTATTGTAGCCGCCGAAGCCGGCTCACAGCCCAATCCGTATTTGCCGATAATCGCTTTTGCATCGACAATCTCTTCGTCCGTTACCGCGCGTACAACGCCATCACATATATCGATTGACCGAAGGCATTTTTTCAGATTAACGGGCCGTGATATTTCTATCGCCGAAGCACAAGTATGCGGCGAAAAGCTGCGAGCCGTCAAATCGGCGTAATATTCATCAATAATTGCCTGGTCAACTTTACCATCATTCCAGGTCAGTTTTTTATTATTGACCAAGTCGGTCAAGGTGTCGGCGCCGGTAGCGTTAATAATCGCCATTCGTGGTATTCGCTTAATCAAGCCAAGCTGTCTCAATTCGCAAAAGGCCTTGCCGAAAGCGCTGGAATTACCAAGGTTTCCGCCGGGCACAACAATCCAGTCCGGGGTAGTCCAGCCTAAGCCTTCAATGATGCGATACATTATGGCCTTTTGTCCTTCGAGTCGGAATGGATTTAGCGAATTGAGCAGGTACAGTCCCAGCTTCGTGCAGACATCCTGAACCTGGCGCATACAGTCATCGAAGTCACCAAGTATTTGAATCGTTTGCGCACCGTAATCCATCGCCTGGCTGAGTTTGCCGAATGCGATTCGGCCTGAACCGATAAACACCGTGCATTTCACGCCGCAGCTATGTGCATACAAAGCCACCGATGCAGAGGTATTGCCCGTCGATGCGCACGCGCTCGAAGCTGCCCCGACCATTTTGGCATGACTGAACGCCGCCGCCATCCCGTTATCTTTAAACGAGCCGGACGGATTCAGCCCTTCATATTGCAGATACAAACATCCCGGATTTACTTCGGCATATTCAGCCACAGCGTCATTTTGCTGCAGGATTGTCTGGCCTTCACCGATGGTTACTTTATATTTATCTTCACAGAAGCTCAACAGCTCGCGGAATCGCCACACACCGGAAAAATCCAAAGGCTTGTCTCTGTTCGCCCAGCGTTTAGCAAAATCACTTAATTTATCTGGAACCTCAATTTTGTCCCAGTTATAGCGTATATCCAGCAGCTCGCCGCATTTTGGACACTTAAACATCGCCTGACTGCAGTCAAACTCGGCCCCGCAATCCGGATTAATACACTTCTGATAAGCCGCACCAGTCATACTCATACACAAAATTCCTTATCAAATTCTCAGCAGCACTTAGCGACAATTATAAACAATAAACGGAGCCAATGGTACAGAAATTGGCTTTGATTGGGTTTGTTTTTTCGGAGCCTGAAGGCAGTTTCATTCTCATAATCCTTTGCGGCAAATAAGTTTTCGTTCATTTTGGCATTGAGGATGCCTCAAAGAAAATTGTGGCAACAGAGATTTTAGTATTTGACTTTGAGCTCTTCATAGGTGACCGGCGTGTTCTCCTACGCAAATATTGGAGCACTCTATATAAAATGCCACGCGGTCCTATTGGCCCTTGACAAGCGCAAGTGTTACTTGAGAATTTACGTGTGGACATCACCACGGATTATGGTATAATCAATTGAAAAGATTTATACCGGAGAACCTTAATTGAAGAGATGCACATTTCAACTTGAACTATGGGTAGTATTGTTCATACTCGCTTTCTGGGCCTCCTTTGGCTCGGCTCGCACGACCAATGTGAGTGCCTCAATGCGCAAATTGATAGAAGCTGACTGGATTGAGCGGGACAAACAATTCACAGGTCCCACACAACAAGCTAAAAGTTGCAATTTCTCATTGGAGTACACCGAACAGCTTATCACACAAAGCTACAAGCTCGCCAAACGTTTGCGCCGATTGCCGGTTTCCAACTCTCATCTGGAACCATTGGTGGCAGAACTACAGCAGTGCAAGGCTCACATAGCAACTTTGAAGTCAGTTGAGAATGTACACGTCGATGTTCGCCGAAGATTATATCTTGATGTCCGTTGGATATTCCGCCGGATAGCATTCTGTAATCCCTTATTAGACTTTGATAAAATAATGTTCATTAAACGCCACCATCCGGGGGGTGTATTTCACATGTGCGACCAGTACTACGGTTTTAATGCCATTGCCGGCGGGGGATTGTATGTTCTATCCGATCCGTTCGGGGCAGATCCCAAACTGACTAACCTCCTGGCCGAGGCCGTTGTCAAGAAGGGTCGGCTCAAAGGACACTCGCTTAAATCCGGAGCATTTCTCTCGCCTGAGCTTTCTTATGACGCCGGGACGATTCTCTTTGCCTATACACAGGGCAAAGGCAAGGACCTGCAGTGGACCCCCGAAAGCAGTTTTCACATTTTCAAGGTCAATTCTGACGGTACCGGACTGGTTCAACTGACCGATGGTCCGTGGAATGACTTCGACCCGTGTTTTCTGCCCAATGGTCGAATCGTCTTTATCTCAGAGCGGCGAGGTGGATACCTTCGTTGTGGCCGACATTGCCCTACCTATGCAATGCACTCGATGGCACCCGATGGCAGCGACATCATTCTTCTAAGTTACCATGAAACACATGAGTGGCACCCGAGTGTAACAAATGATGGTATGATAGCATATACCCGCTGGGATTATATGGACCGAGACACCAACATCGCACATCATATATGGACTTGCTTTCCCGATGGTCGTGACCCACGTTCATTTCACGGCAACTACCCCTTGCGGCGCGAGGCCCGGCCTTGGATGGAAATGAGCATCCGTGCTATCCCAGGCTCGCACAAATTCGTTGCTACTGCTGCCGCACACCACGGTAACGCCTTCGGCTCGCTGGTAATGATAGACCAACACATTAGTGACGATGGCGCTATGTCGCAACTGACTCGCCTGACGCCCGAAGTGCCTTTCCCCGAAGCCGAAAAGCACATCAAGCCAATAAGTGATTGTATGGTTTACGGAACTGCCTGGCCGCTCAGCGAGGATGACTATCTATGTGTGTATGACCAGCACGCAAAGAACCACGGCATCTACTGGATGGACCGCTTTGGCAACAAAGAGCTGATTTACCGCGACCCATCAATCCCGTGCCTAAGTCCAATTCCGCTACGTCCACGTCCCAAACCGCCGGTGATTCCCACCAGGACCGTGCAGACAACCAACGACATAAATAAGGCCGGCGGCAGATACGCGCAGGAAACCATCACAGTTATCAACGTCTATGACAGCGACTTTCAATGGCCTGATGGTGTTAGAGTCGCAGCGCTGCGAATCATCCAGGTATTGCCAAAGACAACACCTCCGCCGAATCAACCCCGCATCGGAATCGCCAACCAGACGAATGCCCGGGCGGTTCTGGGAACTGTACCTGTCGAGGTTGACGGCAGCGCCTATTTCGAGGCGCCGGTCGGCAAGATGATCTACTTCCAGGCCCTGGATGACCGTGGGATGGCAATTCAGTCGATGAGGTCCGGTACCTATGTGCACCCGCAAGAGCAATTGACTTGCCTGGGCTGCCACGAGCCCAAACACCGTACGTCGTGGTTCGACAGGCTCACCATCCTGAGCGAAGTCGAAGGAAAACAATCTACTGTGACACCGCTGGCTCTTCAGCGGGCCCCTTCAAAAATAAAACCTGACGTAGATGGCTCGAATCCTTTCAACTATGTCCGACTCGTACAGCCGGCCTTGGACCGCAATTGTATTAGCTGTCACCGTAAAGAAAAAGCGCCCGACCTGACTGGTGTGATCGAAGGCAAAAACGGATGGACACGCTCGTATAATAATCTCGCTGAGAAGTACGGTTTCTATTTCCACGTGAGTAATGGGTCAATTAATACGGGAGTCCACGGCGGCAGCAGGACTATCGCCGGCAAGTTTGGGGCTCGGTCCTCCGGATTGTTCAAATTTATGGGTGAGCAACATTACGGTGTTAAACTCTCAGAGGAGGATTTTCATCGTTTGACGCTCTGGCTGGACTGTAACAGCGAATTCTATGGCTCCTATGAAAACACTGGCGCCCAAGCCAGAGGCCAAATAGTATGGCCAACATTAGATTAAACAGCTCTGTTCTGCCCTCCGCCAATTCATTCACCAAAGCAGTCCCATTCATGAACTTTTTAAAAGAGCCTTTACGGTGTATTCTGCGATCCTACAGTGGTCCTATGGGCGATTGACAAGTACACAGGGGCTCAACACGATCGCCTGGCCAGTCAAGCAGCATTAGCGACACAGGAAAACATGCCATGCAGAATCAAGAAGTGCGACATCCAGCATCAGTCTTTATTTCAGATTCCAGACAGGCCAGACTCCCTTGTGCCCCGAAATCCCGAGAAGCTTCAATCATCTATAGGAAACAGGACTGAGTCTATTTTTGTCCAACATCATGATGCATGTATAGCAACATCCACGTCAACACTCCTTCGAGATCCCCGGCTGGGGAGCTGGATAAATGCCTTCGGGACCGGCATGGATTGGGGCGGGGGTGTCAAAGGTCATGTTGTCAATGTCTTCGACGAATTGGAAGTCGGAGTTCAACGCCTGGTCCCAAGTGATGTACTGGCCGGTATGGGTCGCCATGCGTCCCATCAGCGCGGCTACGCCCGCTTCACCTGCCCGCCTGGCCTCGTTGTGTGGCTTATCTTGCCGGATAGCATCCAGAAGCACCTGCCATTCAGTGTGGTAGGGATTTGGATCGGGCTGGCCAAACTCCCAGACAAGGTTTGCCGGGGTCATGTCGTGGCCCTTGTAGATCTTCGGCTTGGGTTGACCCAATGTCGCCATGAGCACAGCAGAGCCCTTAGAGCCATGGGCATAGTCGGAGTAGGTGTTCCAGCAGCCGTTCATGTGGCGCGAGAAGGTGAACAGCTTCGTGCCGTCTGCAAAAGTGTATTCCACTGTGTAGTGGTCGAACTGGTTGCCCGCCTGCTCGTAACAGCGGCCTCCCATCCCCTGGGCCGAGACAGGCCATGACCCTTTTGTCCAGCAGGCCACGTCGATGTTATGGCAGTGCCAGTCGATGAAGAACCCGGACGAAACCCAGGTGAAGCTGTTTGGATGTTGCAGTTGGAATACCAGCTCATTGACATTCTCCGGCCTGCGCGGGCAGTGGACCGGCCCGTGCACGCGGTATATCCGCAGGGTGTGTACATCCCCGATGGCCCCGTCGTGAATCCGTCGGATTACTTCTTGCCGTGCCTTCGAGTGTCGCCACATGAAACCTGCGCCGACCTTCAGATTCTTCTTCTCGGAGACCTCGGCGGCTTTGAGCCAGCGGCGGACGGCGGGTGCTTCAGTTGCGAACGATTTCTCTGCAAAGACGTTCACGCCTTTGTTGACGGCGTACTCGAACTGAAGTGGACGAAAGGCCGCGTGTGTGGTCAACAGCACCACGTCGCCCGGCCTCAGGCAGTCGATTGCCTTCTTATAGGCATCGAAGCCGACAAACTGCCGTTCAGGTGGCACATCGACCTTATCCGCAAAACCCTTTGTCAGGTTACTTAAACTGCTTTGGAGGCGCTGTTCAAACAGGTCGGCCATAGCGTAGAGCTTTACCGGGCCGCCGGTGGCCGAGAAGGCGTCGGCGACAGCGCCGGTGCCGCGTCCTCCGCAGCCCACCAAGGCCAGCCGTATCGCATTGTTTTGAGCGGCATAAATCCGAGGCAGAGCGACGCCGGCCAGAACCGAACCGGCAACCACTTTTCCACTTTGTGTCAGAAACTGTCGGCGAGAGGGTTTGTTTGGTTTTGTTCGCAATGATTTCAACGTGTGATGCTTGGTTTGTCGTTTCATGACTTCTCCTTCGAAAAAAGTATAGGGTGCAAAAACTCATGCGACCCGGCAAAAGTACGAATCAATCACCTATTTTATCGTCTGGTCCTTTCGGATGCAACAGGTATTATCATCGGGGTGATGGTGGGAGTGATACTAACTATTGGATTGATTCTGCTGTGTCATTGTTCTGCACGGGCAATTTCGGTGAAATTTCAAACGTGTCCCTGTCCAAATCGATTGTAACTTTGGTTCCATCGGCGAAAGTGGTGCGCTGTTTTCGGTGGGACTTATCCAGGAACTTGTGATTTGCCATTTCCAGAAGCCCGACTCGTTTATGCAAGGCAGACATCGTCCGCACACGGGCCAATTCCTTTTCTCCGGGATTTAGCGAGAGATAAGGAAGGCCGGCATTGGCCAAGCCATGTAAATATCCGAGGTCATTTTCAGGAATTCCCCACGCGCCTTTTCCCAGCGACCAGGGCAGCAGCAGTGCATCGTGATAAACGAGGTTGAAAAGTGGAACCGAGATTCCCATTGCCGGGCCGTGTCCGGGGTTCGGCACCAGGGCATAGGGGCCGTGATGAACGATATCGATGTGTGGAATGGCCCAATCAGCCGGTTCTTCGGAACTGACAATGCCTCCTGTAGAACGAATGAAATCCAGGCATGCGCTGCGATATTTCAGACAATCTACACGGGTGGCAGGGTGTTCGGGGTTGTAACATTCATCGGGAGGCACCACAGCAAAGACGTCAAGATAGGCGCCGCGCACTTTTACACCGTGACTGAGGAGGGACAGGTAATTCTTTTTGACGTGACCCAGTGCCAGTCGAGAGCACAGGATAGACTGGTTGCCGCCATACCAGGTATTACCCTGAGGACGATTTCCGTTTCGACTGAGGATGGTATGACGAGGGTCGTATGATTTTGCATCAAGATAGTAGTCCCTGTATTGGTCGTGGATTGCAAAAACATAGCCTAACTGGTCGCAGGTTTCGGCAAAACGTTTCATTCCTTTCCAGCCGCCCGCTTCGGGACAAGGCGGAATGATATCGGGATGGAGATTGTCATATCCTCGGAAACCCCATCCATCCAAATGCACGTATGCACGCTTTATTCCTTTTTGGGACAGTTGGCGAAGCTGTCTGGCGCGCTCATCGAAGCTGACCAGTTGATGATTTTTGGCAGGCTCGTCTTTGTGATAATAGCTGGATTCCGGTTGGATGTGATACAGGATGCCGGTGTGAATTACAGGAGAGCCAACAAGTTTGCCTACAAGGGGATTTCGGGCGATTTTTTCCTTGAGAGAAACAAATTGACCGATTTCGAGAACATGCCGGCGGTATCGCTTTGCCATAGTAACGTAATTACCTTTGTCGAAAAAACAAAGTCTGACGCGTCGCGGATATGCTAATTTACCCAGAGAGTGAATCCACCGTAATTCCATCCTCGTCGGGCCTCCGGCAGGATGTTCGAAACGGCAGCCGGCGTCTTCCGGTGTTTCTATTAGTACCATCATTGAGGATTTTCCTTTTTGATGTCCCCACCAGGGCATATATAACCCGCGTCCATAGCATACCGTATTGTACAACCAGACCTTCTTAGGCCAATCTTTCGGAAGCAGCATACCCTGCATAAAGGGAAACACAGTGCTGTCAAAGCAACTGTTATCCACGGTCTGAGGCCAAAAACCCTCTATGACCGTTGCGGTTTTCTCCGT
>CAYTND010000003.1:0-21092 GCA_964438965.1 uncultured Pirellulales bacterium | reverse complement strand
GGTGAAGACATCAACAAACAAATTAGCCTTGGTGCAGGGACCGAAAAAGGAAAAGAATTGCTCGGTGCCCTTGGGTTTGAAGCTACACCCCAAAGCCGGGAGCGAAAAGATGCTGTGGAAAAGCTCAAGGAAGCTAAGAAAAAATTAGCCGAGCAGGATCAAGTAGACTTCTTGGAAGCGATTTCTTCACTATGCATTAATTGTCATAATTGCAGGGCTGTCTGTCCTATCTGTTACTGCAAGCAGTGTGTATTTGATGGGGAGGTTTTCAAATACGCGATTGAAAAGTATTTGACTTGGTCCGGGAAGAAAGGCGTTTTGCCTATGCCGCCGGATAAGTTGCTGTTCCATCTGACGCGAATGAGCCACGTGGCAACATCATGCGTTGCATGCGGACAATGTGAGGCGGCCTGCCCCAATGGTATTCCGCTTGGACGAATTTATCAGAAAATTTCCACTGCCGCTCAGGAGGCGCTCAGCTATGAAGCAGGACGCAGTCTTGATGAAGAACTGCCACTGACGACTTTCCGAGAAGATGAACTGTCAGTTGTAGAGAATTGATTTTTCAGGAGCATAGTGATGGCAAAATCCAAACAGAAGAAAGCAGATGAGACTAAAACCCAAAGTACTCAGCAAGCTGACGGTAAAGCTGAAAAAAGTGAAACATCGGAAGCTGTAATTAGTCAACTTGACCTGCGGTTCCGTGATGAGATTGCAGGCCATCCAGGCGGTGAAAATATTCGGCGATGCTTTGCGTGCGGCACCTGTGCGGCAGGCTGCCCGGTGACAGAGGTGGACAGTGAATACAACTGCCGGCGTATTATTCGACAAATACTTTTGGGTATGCGAGAGGAAGTGCTTTCTTCACCATTGATATGGTTGTGTCTGGTATGCTACCGGTGCTATGTACGATGTCCACAGAAAGTGAACTTCACAGACATAATGAGAGTGCTGCGATATTTAGCCGTTAAAGAAAAACGTGTTTCTCCCGAAACATTCGAGCGCATCAACGAATTAGATAGATTTTCACAGTTCGTGCGGCACGATTTGGTCAAAAGCTTCTTTGATAAAAAGGAAGTGTCATTAAAGGAGTTGGAAAGCCGTATAGGAAATGTTTTAAAAGAGGCGTTAGCACGGTAGGGGAAAACCAATGGCAAAGCAAAAATCGCAGGAAAAGCAGGAAAAGGACATTAAAAGCTTTGAGGACCTCAAGCAGGAGGTAATTGCCAGAGGTTTATGCGGCAGGTGTGGCGGATGTGCTTCATTCTGCTCTGCGGACGACATGAATGCATTGGAATTCAACCGTACGGATGGTCCGCGACTCATTGTTGAGGAGAACTGCGTCAGGTGCGGCATCTGTTATTTAATCTGCCCGCAAATCAAGGCGCTCGACAAAGAGGTGCGCGAGAAATTCGGCTGGCAACGGCCAATCGGTATCTATCACACAATAACTTCAGCTTGCACAACTGAGCCAAAAGTTTCTGAGGTATGTACTGATGGTGGCGTTGTTACATCTATTCTGCGTTATGCGCTCAAGAAGCGATTGATTCAGGGAGCATTGGTTTCCAGGAAAACCGGCCCATTCACCAGGGAGCCTTTCCTGGCAACCAATCCGGATGAACTAATCGAGGCGGCAGGCACACACTTTGACGAGGTACAACATCTTGGACAGTTCGGCAAGGATTACTCAACTTACTGTCCCACCATCCAGGAGATTAAGAAGATAGGCCAACTTCGCCTGGATCGGGCTGCGATGGTTGGCACCCCCTGCCAAATCTATACCGTGCGAAAGATGCAGACCCTGAATATTGTGCCGGCCGATTCTATTGTTTTCACGGTGGGACTGTTCTGCATGGAGAACTTTACTTTTGATGCCAAGGCTGTAAAGGCACTGGAGAAGAAGCTGGGTATGAAGCTCGGCGATATCGCCAAGCTAAACATCAAAGACGACGTAATCCTGACGACCACGAGCGGCCAGGTGCATCATGTGCCTTTCGAGGCAGTGGACGAGATTGCGCGTCCGGCGTGTATGGCCTGTCCTGACTTTGCCAATGATTTTGCCGACATCTCCGTCGGTGGGCTTGGCTCACCGGATGGCTACACAACAACAGTCATCCGAACCAGTATCGGACAAAAATTCTACAACAGTGCGAAACAAGATGGTGTGCTTAAGGAGCTTCGTTTCGGCAGCAAAGAAAAGGCGGTGCTTCATCGGACAGAGCTTATGGCAAAAATTACCGCGTTTACACGTCGAAAAAAATCGCGTGCGCAAGCAACCCTTGCGACAATTGGTTCATCTTGACAACTTGCCTGGTCAGGACGCAAAAGGTAAATAAGCAATATCGGGATATAGTTGAAGAATTATAAATTATTATTGTTAGAAGCAACCTATTTGTGAATATAAGCGGGAGATGTCTGATAATTGTGCTTAGCTTAGGATTTATGATTTTGTCCAGCACGGAGGCACAGGTAGCCGACTCTGCCGCGGATTCCTCGGGATGTCTGGCATGTCACAGTGGTATCGAACCAATTCGGAATCCCAAATCCGGAATGATGCAAGAGATATTTATTCAGGGCCAGAAATTAGGTGACCCAGCTGGTTGTGTAGTTTGTCATGGAGGCGACCCTGCAGCCGCCACCGGGGAAGATGCCCACAAAACCGGGGCTTTCTATGCCGATCCCGGCAGCCCGTGGATCAACAGGTTTACATGTGGCCAGTGCCATGCCGAACTGGTTAAAGCGCAGTGGAACAGTTTAATGATGACTGAGGCTGGCAAGATACAGGGAGCAGCGTGGGCTTTTGGTTCCTTGGAAGGATACGACCATCGATGGGGCAATTATGATGCGAGTAATCCGGAACAACTGCACAAGCGTCTGGGAACAGAGAGGTACAAGGAATATATGGAACGCCTCAAAGCTGTCGAGCCTCAGGTTTTTCCGGATGAAATTACAACTTTGCCACAGGCACCTACTGATTTGGACAAGCTGGCAGAACATCCGGAGCAGGCGGTGTTTACTTACCTGAGAACCGACTGTCAGCGTTGCCACTTAGCGGTTAAAGGCAGGCAGAAGCGAGGCGATTACCGTGGCATGGGTTGCTCAGCTTGTCACATCCCTTATAGCAATGAGGGTTTGTACGAGGGAGGTGACCAAAGTATAGACAAAAAAGAACCGGGACATCTACTTGTTCATAATATTCAAGCAACACGAGAGACGAAAGTTACGGTTCACAACCATTTGTACAGTGGTATCCCCGTTGAGAGTTGTAATACCTGTCATAATAGAGGCAAGCGAATAGGTACGTCTTTCCAGGGATTGATGGAAAGTGCTTACACATCGCCTTACACCGAGGGCGGAGGAGGTCAGATCGCGTTACACAGCAAACATTACATTGCAATGCAGGAAGATATTCATTATGCAAAGGGCATGCTTTGTCAGGACTGTCATACGTCCATAGATGTCCATGGTGATGGTTTCCTGGCCGGAACCACCCTTGCCCAGGTGGAGATAGAGTGTGCCGACTGCCATGGGACACCTCAATCATACCCCTGGGACCTGCCGCTGGGTTATGGTGATGAATTCGGCCAGGCCTTAGATCAGAACCCGCCACGAGGAGTGGTACGGGAACTGCCCGCTCTGCTCAAAGACGGAACAGCCTACCTTGCAGAGGACGGGTATCTGCTTACGGCCCGTGGAAATCCGCTGAACAATGTTGTTCGCAAAGGAAATCTGGTGGTGGTCCATACTGCGGCAGGTAAAGATATTGAGTTAAAGCCTTTGAAGTTGCTGCGTAGTGAGGAGAAGTTGGAGGTCGAAGCGAAGGTCGCGATGGATAATGTACTATTACATTTAAACAAAATGGAATGCTACACCTGTCATGCAACCTGGGCGCCGCAGTGCTACGGATGTCATGTCAAAATTGATTACTCTGACGGAAAAAAAAGTTTCGACTGGGTTGCCGCAGGCCAGCGCCACAAAGAGAATAAACACACTGCGGACGTCGGCGAAGCAAATTACAACACTTTTATTCCTGGCAAGGTACAGGAAACGCGTTCTTATCTGCGATGGGAGGCCCCTCCATTGGCAATCAATGGTGAGGGCAGAGTCACGCCTGTGATGCCCGGCTGCCAGGTTTCAGCAACTGTAATAGGGGAAGATGGCAAGACTATTTTAAAAAACCATATCTTTCGAACCCTCCCGCAAAGCGAAGGCTCCGGTCCCGAGGGTCAACTGGGTATAGATATGAGCCCGGTGCAACCACATACTATAGGGCACGCAAGGTCTTGCGACTCCTGCCACCTGTCTGAAAAGGCAGCAGGCTATGGCATCCATGGTGGCAGGCTCAACCAGCCACCGAATGAGGCCGTTATTGTGGACCTGATGACAGCGGAAAGGCAGGTCTTGCCAAAGAGTGCAAAGACCCAGATCGAGCCGATATCAGGCCTAACCGCAGATTGGTCCCGCTTCGTAACAGAAGACGGACAACAATTGCAGACTGTAGGCAGCCACTTTTCTCGTTCTCGTCCCATGGACAACCAGGAGCGTGCGCACATGGATCGACGTGGCGTTTGCCTGGCTTGTCACCAGGAGATTCCTGACCAGTCTTTAGCTGCGAGCTTTTTACATCATGTTGCCGAATATGCGGGAATGCTGCCAAAAACACCGAAGCAACACAGTGCACTGGTTTACAAAATACTTATGGTTACGGCGTGGCTTCAGACAGGTCTGGCGATTGGTGCACCGCCGATAGCCTTGGTTTGTGTTCTTTGTTGGTTTAGGATTCGTCGGCGACGCAAACTATGTACAAATGGCAAACCAGAGAAAATTTAAATTATTTTACAAACTCTGGTCACTTGGTTAATCAGTTGAACAGGAGTTAAGTGTGGATCACAAGTCAGTTATGGTTGTTGGTGGTGGGATAGCCGGGATTCAGGCGTCACTTGACCTGGCGGAGATGGGGATCGAAGTGTTTCTCGTCGAACATAAACCGAGCATCGGCGGCAGGATGGCACAGCTTGACAAGACCTTCCCAACAAACGACTGCGCAATGTGTATCCTGTCTCCGAAACTCGTTGAAGCAGGCAGCAATAAAAACATTCACATTATCGCTAACGCTGACGTGCAATCGGTTGAGGGCAAAGCGGGCAGCTTCCGTGTTCGTGTGCTCAAGCGAGCCAGATATGTGGATGAAACACGCTGCACCGGCTGTGGTATCTGTATGAGCAAATGTCCGGTGCGTATCCCGGATGAGTACAACATGGGATTGAACAAAACCAAGTGCATTCATATTCCCTTCCCACAGGCAGTACCGGCCGTACCTATTATCAGTAAGGAACACTGCATTTATCTTACAAAGGGCAAGTGCCGCATTTGCGAAAAGTTTTGTGAAGAAAAAGTCATTGATTACGAACAAGAAGATAGCATCCTCGACATTGAGGTTGGCAGCATTATCCTTGCGGCAGGTTCACAGGAATTCAATGCAAAGCTCAAAGACGAATACAGTTATGGAACATCGCCCAATGTACTTACCAGCATTGAATTCGAGCGTCTGCTTAGCGCTTCAGGACCGACACAAGGCCATGTCATACGACCGTCAGACCAGAAAGAACCCAAACGTGTTGCATTTCTGCAGTGTGTAGGATCACGTGATATGCAGGTTTCTCAACCGTTCTGTTCGGCAATCTGCTGCATGCAAGCTGCAAAAGATGCTATTATCATGGTCGAACATATGCCCGGGGTGGAGGTTTCTATCTTCAACATGGATGTTAGGGCTCAGGGTAAAGATTTTGACAAGTTCATCATACGCGCTCAGACCGAATACGGGGCCCGGTGGATTCGCGCACGCGTCTCGGCTGTAGATATTAATCCAGCCAATGACAATCTGCGCATTCAATACGACCTCAATGACGGTAGTCCATTGCACGAGGACGAGTTCGATATGGTCGTACTGTCTGTGGGAATGTGCTCATCAGAATCGACAAGGAAGTTGGCTGAAAAGCTTGGTGTCGAACTGGGCGAGACCGGATTTGTCGATAGTAACCCCTTTGATCCTGTACTTACCTCACGGAGCGGTGTGTTTGCGTGCGGGACGCTAACCGGACCACGGGACATTCCTGAGACAGTGATGCAGGCCAGCGGAGCCGCCGGTGCAGCGGCCTCGCTACAGGCCGAGCTTGCAGAGTGGCGAGTCAAAACGGAGTACCCTCCTGAGCATGACATTCGAGGTGAGGTGCCACGAGTAGGTATATTTGTTTGCCGTTGTGGCATCAACATAGCTGCCACGGTTGATGTGCCGAAAGTGGTGGAATTTGCTTCCGGATTACCGTGGGTCGAGCATGCTCAAGAGTTGTTGTTCGCATGTGCCGGTGACTCCCAGCGTATCATTGCCGAGGCAATCCGCCAAAAGGACCTCAATCGCGTGGTTGTTTGTGCATGTACGCCCAGGACTCACGAGCCGCTTTTCCAGAGTACACTTCGATCGGCTGGAGTTAATCCCTATCTTTTCGAGTTCGCAAACATACGTGAGCACTGCTCATGGGTACATCAGAAAGAGCCGGAGAAGGCAACCACCAAGGCCGAAGAATTAGCGAAGATGGCGGTGGCTAAGGTCATTTACCTCGAGCCGCTTTCACCGCAGAGTGTCTCTGTCAACCATGATGCTTTAGTGGTCGGCGGCGGAGTTGCAGGTATGACAGCAGCATTGGAACTGGCTAAGCACGGCTGTAAGGTGCATCTGGTCGAGCAGAAAAAACAGCTCGGCGGAAACTTCCAGGATGTTTATTTTACAATGAACGGTCAATCAAGTCGCGAATTTCTCAGTGCTCTGAATGAGCAGGTTACCAGCAATGATAACATCAATGTTTACCTGGATTCTGAAGTTGCTGACGTAAAAGGATTTGTCGGAAATTTCAAGTCGAATATACGCAGCAGCAGTGATGAAGCGGTCACAGAAATCGAACACGGTGCTATCATAGTGGCTACTGGAGGCAAAGAACTGGAAACAGATGAATATTTGAGAGGTCAGGATCCAAGGGTAATTACGCTTCGTGAATTGGAGACAGCTATAGGAAACGATTTGGATCTGCAGGAGAATTTGAAACAAGCACGCTCTGTTGTTCTAATACAATGTGTAGGCTCACGCTGCGATGAGCGCCCCTATTGCAGTCGAATCTGTTGCAATAAGTCAATCAAAAATGCCCTTAAGCTTAAGGAGCTTAAGCCTGATATTAACGTTTATGTTCTTTATCGTGATGTCCGTGCCTATGGTTTGCATGAATTGGCTTACAGGCAGGCAAGAGAGAAAGGTGTTATATTCATCCACTACGAAGAAGATGCCAAGCCGGTGGTTACTTGTGATAATGGGGATATGCGTGTTCATGTTTTTGACCCAATTTTACGTCGCAAGATAGTTATCGATGCAGACTTGATTGGACTGGCCGTCGGAATCACAGCCCCTGTGGAGAATAAAGTTCTTTCACAGAGATTAAAGGTTCCGCTCAATAGTGATGGATTTTTCTTAGAGGCGCATGTGAAATTGCGGCCGGTTGATTTTGCAACGGAGGGCATATTTGTTTGCGGGTTGGCGCACTATCCCAAAGACGTCTCCGAGTCGGTTGCCCAGGCCAGGGCAGCGGCAGCAAGGGCTATGACCATTCTAAGCAAAAAAACAATCGAGGCTGAAGGTAAAGTTTCACAAGTCCGTACAGAAAACTGCGCTGCCTGCGGGGCATGTGTAGCGGTGTGTCCATTTGGTGCCATCGAGCTTGATGAAATAAAACGTGTCGCAGTGGTAAATGAAGCCCTTTGCAAAGGATGCGGTGCATGTGCGGCAACTTGCCGGTCTGGCGCAATCGACCTGCGCGGATTTGGTGACGAGCAGCTCGCCGCTGCTATTCAGGCAGCAATTGTGGAGTAAATATGACAGAGAATAACAAAGACTTCAACCCCAGGATAGTGGCGTTTTTGTGTAATTGGTGTTCATACGCCGGTGCGGACCTTGCCGGCGTAAGCCGTATGCAGTATGCCCCAAACGTCCGCATAATTCGTGTGCCCTGCTCCGGACGCATAAACCCGCTGCACATTATTTCCGCATTGCATCACGGTGCCGATGGGGTATTAGTCTCAGGATGCCATCCTGGTGATTGTCACTATATTAGCGGAAACTTTGTCGCAAGACGGAAATTCAGTATGTTGAAAAATTTCCTGGAGCATGTTGGTATCTGTCCGGAGAGAGTCCAGTTCTCATGGGTATCTGCAGCAGAGGGTGCTCGATTTGCTGCACTTATCGATAAAGTAACCGAAGATATCAAACGTATAGGACCAAACAAAATACCAGCGAAAGCAGTGAAATGACTTCAATTCAGGACGAAATCAGAAAGACAGCCGAGCAGTTACTTACCGAAACCAAGGCCGATATTGTGATTGGTTTTAGTGAAAGTTCGCTGCCAATGAGAGCCACGCCTTGTTTTATCGCCAATGCGAAATCTGCGCAACAACTCGTATGGAATTCATATTGTTTGAACAATCTGGCAGTTTATCTGCCAAGATGTTTTGCACCTGACCCCCGGCTCAAAGAGCAAAAGCCCCCACCAAAGGTAGCAATCATTCTGAAAGGCTGTGATGGACGTTCAGCGGTGGGACTGATCAAAGAGCAGCAGGTACCGAAGGAAAACCTTATCATAATTGCAGTTCCCTGTGAAGGAATGTTGGATGTGACTATCACACAGCGGTTAATAGGAAATAGTGAGATTGTCTTCGCCGAAGAAAAGGACGGTATAGTCATTGTCAAAGATGACACGGGTAAAGAGGCAAAATTCGATAGAGATAAACTGCTCGCCGAAGCATGTCGGTTCTGCACGCACAGAACTGCTTCTGTCAGTGATATAGCTATTGGGCAGCTTTCACAGGACGAAGAGATGTTAGCACCGGATGATCGTTTCGAAGAATTCCTGAAAAAATCGACGGCTGAAAGATGGGAGCAATTCTGCCGTGAAATCTCAAAGTGTATGCTTTGCAAGGCATGTCGCAGTGCTTGTCCAAATTGTTATTGTAAGGTGTGCTTTGCCGACCATACCCGTCCGAACTGGACTGGCTCCGGACGTGAACTGCACGATGTGATTTCTTACCATCTTGGACGCATATTCCATCAGGCGGGTCGATGTGTGGACTGCGGGGCATGTGTTCGTGCTTGTCCGATGGGTATTGACCTGAGGACTTTCACCTATGGCCTCGTCAAGGATGCAAAGGAATTATTCGGTTACACGGCAGGTCTTGACCTTGAGCAGGTTCCGCCGCTAATGGAATTTAGTACCAGTGATTCAGACAACTTTATAACAGAGCCGGGGATTTAGATGGCAGAGTATAAAATAGAAAAAAAACAAATACCGGAATTTCTGACGGCTGTGTCAGGGGATTATAGGTTATATGGGCCCAAAGTCGAAGATAACGTGGTTACCTTTGGCAGTATAAGTTCTGCTGAAGAAATGATGTTGGAGTATCGCAACTCTGTCACCTCGCCCAAGGAATTATTTCTCCCGAGAGCAGAGGTGGTTTATGAGTTTGATGGGCAGAATTTTGTCAATGATGCAATACCTGACCAAAAGCGGGTTATCTTTGGGATGCGTCCTTGTGACTGTCGGGCCCTAATGATACTGGACCGTATATTCGACACGGAACAAATAAAGGATCTGTTTTATGTAACTCGCCGGCAAAATACCGTCATCGTCGCCCTGGGATGTAATCAGCCTTTGAGCAGTTGCTTTTGTACAGCGGTTGGAGGCGACCCTTTCAGCGAAGAGGGAGCGGACGTTTTACTTCTCGATATTGGCGATGTACTGCTCGCCAAAGCTGTTACACCGAAGGGTAAAGATTTTATGGCACATTATGGCAAGTTCTTTTCCTCCAGTGCAGGTAGAAATTGGGATAAACAGGCCAAGAAAGCAAGAGACAAAATCAAATCTGAATTAGATATCGAGGATATCAAGTCCTGTCTGAAGGATCGATTCGAGAATAGTATTTGGGACACGATATCACAGGGATGTCTCGGATGCGGTGCATGTTCATACCTGTGCCCGAGCTGCTACTGCTTCGACTTGGTAGATGAAAAAACCTCTGCAGGGATGAAAAAAATTCGGACATGGGACTGCTGTATGTTTTCGCTGTTCACACAACACGTTTCAGGGCACAATCCCAGGCCTGTCGGTGCCGCACGACTTCGTCAAAGGATTATGCATAAGTTCAGCTACTATCCGGAATGTTATGGCGTTAATGGTTGTGTCGGATGTGGACGTTGTATACGCGGTTGTCCTGCTAATCTGGATATTCGGCAGCTTCTTGAAAAAGTAACAACAACACCATTAAATGCGGCGACAGAAAAGTGAAATGATTATGGAAAATCCGTACCGTCCAATTCTGACTACGATTCAAAGGATTACAATTGAGAATGAAGCCAAGGATCTCAAAACGTTTCGACTGGCGTTCTGCAGTGACAATGAAGCAAATGACTTCCACTTTCGGTGCGGCCAGTTTGCTGAGCTTACAGTCTTTGGGGTCGGAGAGTGTCCGATTGGAATTGCTTCATCGCCAATGGACAAGGAATTTCTGGAGTTTACCGTAAAACGCTATCCGGATGGTTTGGTTACAAATGCACTGCATAACTGCTCTGTTGGAACCCGTATCGGCGTAAGAGGGCCTCTGGGAAATTGCTTCCCCATGGAACGAATGGAGGGCAAGAATGTGCTGATTGTCAGCGGTGGGTTTGCATTTACCACTCTTCGCTCTACGATACAGTATATCCTGCACGAGACCAATCGTGCAAAGTTCGGTGATCTTACGCTTATTTACGGTGCACGCAGCCCGGGAGAACTACTCTATAAGGAAGAATTGGAACAATGGCAGGGGCGGGAAGATATAAAAACCAACATCACAGTGGATAAGGGGGATAAGAACTGGAAAGGCCAGGAGGGATTTGTGCCTGCTGTCTTAGAACAAGTTGCGCCAAGTTCCAAAGACACTATTGCCTTAGTATGCGGGCCGCCAATAATGCTCAAATTTACACTTCCGGTATTGACCAAACTCGGATTCGGATCTGGCGAAATCATCACTTCACTTGAGATGCGAATGAAGTGTGGAATTGGCCTGTGCGGCCGATGCAATATTGGCAGCAAATATGTCTGCCGAGATGGCCCTGTGTTTACATACGAGCAAATCCAGACGTTACCGGCAGAATTTTAAACAAATATATGTGAGTTGCTCACAGGAGTAGTTGTAAGATAAGGTTGTAAGAACTAAACACCGAGAGGAGTTTGACCTTGATACACTTGATGGCTTTGCTGCATAAGACTCGTCCTTTTCTTCCGCAAGAGATATGCGGACCTATGGCCACGCTCTATGAGAAGGTCGCGACACCCGGACTTCGGCAATTCCATCGACAAGTAGCTTTGGAGATCACTTCTTCGCTAAGCTCTGGAAGGGTGCTGGATGTAGGGACAGGCCCGGGACACCTGTTGGTTGAGATCGCTCGACAGAATCCTGATTTGGATTTGACAGGCTGCGACCTGAGCCGAAAGATGCTCAAGATTGCAAAACAATCATTCGAGCGGAACGGAATGAGGTGCGCAGAAGATTTGACAGACTCTGTAGCGACAACTGCTAATACAAACAGAAGCATTCGGTTAGTTCGAGCAGATGTGCGGGAACTTCCTTTTTCTGATAATGCGTTTGATTTGGTTGTGAGCACTATTTCTATTCATCACTGGCATAATCCTGCCAGGGGAATTAAGGAGTGTCTGCGCGTTACAGCTCCTGGAGGCAGGTGTTGGATTTACGATTTGCGAACCGACGTCTCTGCGAGAACGCACGCAAAATTTGTCACAGGTAAAGGGCTCTACCGCCTGGCTTTAGGCTGGATATTCAAATTTCATGGTGTTGACCCCAACCAGTACCAGGCTCCTGTGGTCGCCTCCTGGCTTGCTGGTGACGTGACGGTTCAAAGCCAGGTACACGCAGCATATTTGAAGTTCAATATACAAAAGGCGCTTTGTGAGTCACAAGGCAGAACAAGGTATTCCAAAAGTTTGTCGTCAACAAGCTACGGGGAGGAATTGGTGTGAGACTTTTCAACTCGGCACTAATGCCGGACGAAGCAGCTGCAAGAATAGATAGACTGGTTTATCCAGGCTTTATTCTAATTGGAAGTTTATGATGGTAGAGATCTTTTCGATCGTTACCATACTTTGTGTCAGTGCGTTTCTTGTATATTCGATAGCCCATCGATTGCATCAGAGAGAAAAACAGCTTGCGCAGGCAAACACACTACTCAAGGAGCAGGACCATATAAAATCGGAATATGTTATGAAAGTAGCACACGACCTGGCCGAACCTGCCAGCACGATTACAAGCTGCCTCAAATTGGTGACCCAGGGACTGACTGGTCCAATTCCCGAAAAAGCCATGGATATGGTTCAACGGGCACAGCACAAAAGCGAGTACCTTGGGCAGTTGGTCAAGGATTTGCTCAGTCTATCCAGAATCAAAGCCGTTAGTGAGATACCAAAGACCGGGGTCAAGTTGCCGGAAGTAGTTAGTCAGGTCTTTGAGGAGTTGCAGCCGCATGTAATAGAGAAGCGGCTGACTTTGGAGCAAAAACTCCCCGCAGCCTTACCAGTGGTTTACGGCAATGCAGAGGCTATACACGAGCTTTTAGGTAACCTTGTGTCAAATGCGGTGAAATATACACTTGTGGGCGGGCGAGTGGAGGTAAGCGCCTCGAACACCGGTGGTAAGGTTTTGGTAAAAGTACAGGACAATGGTGTGGGAATTCCTGTAGAAGCGGTTAGTCACATTTTTGAGGAGTTCTATCGTGCTGACAATGTCAAGGCCGAAACCATACAAGGAACAGGGCTGGGGCTATCAATCGTCAAACAGATTCTCAATGCGCACTGTGGGGAAATTTGGGTCGAAAGTGAACAAGACAAAGGGACAACGTTTTCATTTACCCTTCCCATAGGTGGACAATCACATGCGTAGCAAAAATAAAATTCAACTCAATGCGCCTGCTGGTAACCTGCTGTCTTTAATTGCGGCGGTCGATGCCGGTGCTGATTCAGTGTATATTGGATTTCAGTCGCCAACGAACCTGCGAAATCTGCCTGGCTTGAACTTTTCCCTTACCGAAGCCGCTGAGGCAGTTGATTATGCCCATCAACGCACCACCAGAGTCTATGTGACAGTAAACACCTATCCGACGGATAATCAACTCAAAGAATGTTTTCGTGCTGTTGATAATGCCGATGAGGTTGGCGCCGATGCTGTGATAGTAGCAGATTTGGCAGTACTTGAGTATGCGCGCCACAGGCATCCGAATCTGGATGTTCACCTCAGTTGCATAGCGGGAGCAGCTGACCCTGCGGCTGTTCGCTTTTACTACAAAGAGTTTGGTGTGAGTTGTATAATACTTCCCAGGGTGCTTTCACTTGAACAAATTGCTGCTCTGCGTCAAGAAACAGATGTACTGCTGGAGGTAATGGTCTTTGGTGTTTTATGTGCTAATTATGACGGCAGGTGTTGTTTGTCGTCCTTCATTACCGGAATCAGCGCACACAGCATCGGGGCGTGTGCACCAGCAGAATTTGTGCAATTTGAAGAAACTGAGGAAAATCACCTGAGCCTGAAGCTCAACGGTATAGTCATTAACGACTTTGCTGCCACGGAAAAGCATACGTATCCAACACCATGCAAAGGAAGGTATTACAATTCTGCTGTGGATCGCTGGTTGCACACCTTCCAAGATCCTTGTTGCCTTAACGCTTTGCCCGTATTGCCCAGGCTCGCGGCAGCCGGCGTGGACATTGTGAAAATTGAAGGCAGGCAAAGGTCACTGGCATACGTTCAGTTGGTTACAAGCATTTGGCGCGAAGCGATCGATTCGCTCAGTCAACAAGAAAATTTTGACCCTCCGGAATGTAATAATATACGGCTGAACTCTGTCCTGGAGGGAATGGCAAGCTCACTTGGAGCACTTGATAGAGGTTAGGATATGAAAATATCTGTTGGTCCGGCTCCGTCACATTGGGGCAGAGAAAGAATTGAGAGTTTCTATCAAGAACTGGCTCGATGTCCGGTAGATTATGTATATCTGGGAGAGACAGTTTGTCCGGCCCGTTCATGCTTTTCGCTTGATTTCCTGGATAGGCTCTGTGATGAGCTTACACGAGCCGGCAAAAAGGTGTATGTATCCTCTTTGACTCTCGTAAGAAATGAAAAGCAATATCGTGTTTTCAGAGACCTGGCCAGGCAGGTACAGTGCATAGAGATCAATAGCCCTGCGTTTCTGGGACTTGCCCGGCACTACAACGCTGTAACCGGTATGTTTCTTAATGTATATAACTCAGCTACAGCCGATATTCTAGCAGAACATATGGTCAAGAGAATAGTCTTACCTTCTGAACTTAGCTTTCAATCAGTCACCTCCATTGCAAAGAGGTGCACAGTGGCCACGGAGCTTATAGTCCATGGACATGTACCAGTTGGAATATCCAGTACTTGCCAAACGGTGTGCTCACTTGGATACAGTGCAGATGAATGTGGAAAGGTTTGTCAGCGTTATCCCGAAGGGATGGTATTAAATGCAGGCGACCAACCCATGTTTCGCGTCGATGGTCCACAAACGCTTTCAGCTTCGACCTATTGTCTGGTAGAATATCTTCCGCAGTTGGCCCAAGCAGGCGTCAACACAGTGCGAATTCTGCCTCAGTGGAATCATACTGACCGTATTGTGCGCATTTATAGGGATGTGCTGGAACATCGCAGGTATTGCGTCGATGCAGCCGAAGAACTGAAAGCGATCTCTACCGGCGGACTCTGCAATGGTTGGTTTCTTGGAAAAGCCGGGTGGATTTATGAATCGCCGAACATGCCGCCGGCAAGCAGAGAGACTCGTTCCAGGTCCTTCGTACTTCCCGAAAGGCGGCTGCAGAAGGAATCAAACCGGCGTCATTATGATACTAACGACTTCGCCGGGGAAGATTGGCACCGGAACTTGTCGAGTAATGACATTATCCGTGAAGTGAATCAGCTTGTCGAGATGATGAACCGCAACCCACAGTTCATTAAGCAGGTTACTGAGTTTAAGGGCACCACCCTCGTTCTCAGTGCCACAGACACCGAGCGCGAGTTCACGATCACATTGAGCAAGCAAGGTGTGCGAGTCTGTGCTTACGCCGTTGAGCCTTTTGACGTCAAGATTCGAGCTACCGAACAGGTCCTTTGGGCGGTCCTTTCTGGGCAGATGGACGCAGACGCCGCGTTCTTTGCCGGTAAGGCCAGTGTTTCTGGTTCCGTGGTTACTGCATTTCGTCTCAAAAATAGATTTCTAAGTCTTCTGCAAAGGCATATAGCTTATAGATTGGAAATTGAGGACAAGTCGGTTATAAAGTAAACGTTTTATAGAAAGGTAACGGAAATGAAAAAACGAGAGAAAAATAATGTTGGACAGTGTAGCGCCGAGCACGAGCGTCCCCATAGGCGGCGTGAAGTGCTCAAAGTTGGCGCCTTGGGCGCGATGGCTGCCTGGGCCGGCGCAGGCAAAGCCCTGTCAAGCGGTGGAACCGCTAACAAGGGTATACGCTACGCCATGGTGATCGACTTGCGAAGATGCATCGGCTGCCATGCTTGCTCAGTGGCTTGCAAGTCAGAGTTTAGTGTGCCATTGGGAGTCTGGCGGTCATGGGTCAAGCAGATTGAACGCGGCAAGTTTCCAAACACCCAGCGTCATTTTCTACCTCGCTTGTGCAACCACTGTAACCAGCCGACGTGTGTAGAGGCTTGTCCAACCAAAGCGTCGTACCAACGGGCCGATGGAGTGGTGCTGATTCGAGAGGAGCGATGTATCGGGTGCGGGCTTTGTATAGCAGCTTGCCCATTCGATGCGCGCTTCTCACACCCCGAAAAGAAAGTTGCTAACAAGTGCACTTTCTGCGTGCATCGGGTGGACAAAGGCGCGGTCCCTGCGTGCGTCAACACATGTCAGGGCAAAGCACGAATTTTCGGCGACCTGAACGACCCAAAGAGTGAAATCGCCAAGCTCGTTGCCAGAGAACCCGTCCATGTACTCAAACCGGAACTCGGAACTGAGCCCCGCGTTTTTTATATCGCCTCAGACACAGGCGTGGCGGGACGCATTGGAAAGGAGATCTAAAATGGATCAGGTAATCGTTTACAATGTTGAGCATCATGAAGCAATGGGTGTTCTAATAGTAATCTACTTCTTCCTTAGTGGTCTGGGGGCCGGCGCCTTTCTGACTGCGGCCGGATTGAGGCTTTTTGGTGGCGAAAAGTATGCAAGAATCGAAAAAACCGCCGCCATCGCTGCCCCACTTTTGCTTATGCCGGGTTTGCTGTGCCTGGTTATCGAGCTGGGCAAGCCTCTGCGGTTCCTGAACATGTTTTTCTACTTCAATCCCTCGAGCGTTGCTTCCTGGGGAGTATGGGTAATTAACATATTCCTGGCTATCTCTGTACTCTACGCGTTTTTGCACGTGATAGGCAAGACTCAAGCGGTACGGCCGTTAGCCTATATAGGCTTCGTGTTCGCCCTGGCAGTAGGGTTTTACTCGGGTATGCTCTTATACCAGATGCACGGACATATACTGTGGCACTCGGCACTGGTACCTGTGATATTCCTGGTCTCCGCAATAGCCTCTGGTCTTGCGGTGGTACTGCTTCTCTCGGGTTCGGCCGACCCTGACCAAACTCGCTTGCTATCCAAAGTTCTTGCTGTTGTGGTCGGCGTAGATCTGGTGCTCGCCCTGACGGAGGTCCTGACCCTTGCGTGGAGCAGTGGTGAGAAGGCAGCGACTGCCGAGATTATTCTGTCGGGCGGCTACGGCTTTCTGTTCATCGGGGTCTATCTTATTGCCGGTTTGGTCCTGCCGTTGATGGTTTTGGCGCGGCAGCGGACGAGCCGAAATGTTCAAGTGGTTGCTGCGGTTCTGGTTTTGGTCGGAACTTTGGCCATGCGTTATGTCATCGTGATGGGTGGACAAGCCCTGCCATTGAGCTAATTGGTCAACTTATATTGAAAGGGAAAAAATAATGTCAAATATAACACGACGCGATTTTATAAAGCTCGGCGCGGCCAGTTCAGGGTTCGCCGCAGCCGGGCTGGGTGCAGGAACAGCCCTGGCGGGCAGCATCAAATTTGCTGAAGGCGGCAGGGACTTTTCGCCCCAGACGGGCAAAGAGCGTAAAGCCATCCCCTCGGCGTGCTGGCAGTGTGTTACGCGAGATGGGATTATCGGGTATGTGGAGGATGGGCGTCTCGTCAAGATCGAGGGTAATCCGGAGCTGCCTCGCACTAACGGCAAACTTTGCGCCCGCGGCCAAGCAGGGACCAACGTCATTTACAACCCTGACCGGCTTCTCTATCCTCTCAAACGCGTGGGTAAGCGCGGGGAAGGAAAGTGGCAGAAGATATCGTGGGACGATGCGCTGGACCTGCTCATCAACGGAGGCGAGATAGCCGGACGCAAGGTCAAAGGGCTAAAGGCCCTGCGCGACGAGGGACACCCTGAAAAATTCATGTTCCACTACGGCCGGATGAAGGGCAGCGACGGCAAGATCGTCAAGGACTACTTTCTGGCCGCTTACGGCACAAAGACGGTCGGCAACCACACTGGCATCTGCGAGTCTACCAAATGGACGGCCCATGAGCTTACCTGGGGAAAGCATTATGACAACTGGGACTTTGAGAACACCAAGTTCATATTGAACTTCGGCAGTAACGTCTTGGAGTGTCATACGAATCATCTCCCTGAGGCCCAGCGGTGCATTGCTGCAATGGCACAGGGTGTGCCGATGTACACCTTCGACGTGCGTCTCTCGAACACGGCGGCCAAGTCCACTGAGTGGGTTCCAATCAAGCCCGGGACGGACCTTGCGGTTGTCCTTGCTATGTGCAACGTCCTTATGAAGAATGGCATCTGTGACAAGGAGTTCATCGAGACATATACAAACGTAACCTGTGACGAGCTGAAGACCCATCTGGCCCAATATACGCCCCGGTGGGCTGAAAAGATTAGCGGCGTGCCTGCCGAAAAGATCCGTACCATCGCCCTTGCCTATGGTCGAGCAAGGCCAAGTGTGTGCATCAGTTACCGCGGTGCCGTCATGCACTATAACGGCGTCCAGACCGAACGCGCGATATTTATGCTCGAGGCTATCGCCGGCAATATCGATTGTCCCGGCGGTCGCTGTCGGGCTGTTGGTGCAAGCTGGAAATTTACGTTTCCGAAGCCCACGACAAAGGCCAGGAAGCTCCATATCCTTGATGGTGAGGACGGCGCCTACGCATACCCGACACACCATGCCTCACACCAGGTCTTCCACATGATAAATAATGCCCCGGAAGAAGAACGTCCCTATATCTACATGATCTATTGTTACAACCCCGTGTACGTTAATGGTGAGGTGCAGGCCGCCATCGACTTGATGAAAGACGAAAAGAAGATGCCGTTTATCGTGGCCGTGGACGTGACGATCTCGGAGAGCACGGAACTGGCCGATCTCGTGCTTCCTGATGCGACTTATCTGGAGCGCTGGACTTGCGACGACATGGTCTGCCCCAGCCAGGTATCTGAATACTACATCCGCCAGCCTATGGTTAAACCCTTGGGTGAGGCACGCAATTTCTGTGATGTTGTCTGTGAAATTGCAAAGCGGCTCGGGTTGAACCTTGGGTTCGACTCGGCTGAGAAGTTCGTCAGAGATGGCTGCGAAAATACACCGGGCGTAAAGGAGGCAGGCGGGTTTGAGTACATGAAGAAACACGGCGCCTGGTATGACAAGAACGCCAAGCCGGCTTATTTCAGCCACGCCAAGAAGGTGGATGTTACAGGAGCCACCCTGGATGAGGCCACCGGTGTTTACTACAAGAAGGGACCTGATGACAAAGACTATTCCTCCCTTGATGGTAAGCACGCAGCCGCACAGTACGTTGCGCAGCGATGTGGGGACGGCACGGCACGAAAGGGCTTCCCGCCGGACAAACACCGGTGGAAGACAGGAATCCTCGAACTCCGCTCCAAGGCACTTGCCGACAAGGGCTTCAGTGCGGTGCCCTCGTGGATGCCCATCCCTGAACACGAAAAGATGGGGCCAGATGGTCTGATCTTGACTACCTTTAAGGTCGCCGTTCAGACCCACTCGCGGACCCAGAGTTGCAAGTGGCTCACAGAAATATATCACGAAAACCCGATGTGGATACATCCGGACACTGCCGAGGCACGGGGAATCAGGGATGGAGACCTGGCCAAGGTCAAGTCATCGGTTGGAGAGATCACAATCAAGGCTCGTGTGACCGACTGTATCGTTCCTGGAGTTGTGGCCATTTCGAATCACATGGGCCATTGGGCATACGGCGGATACGCCTCGGGCAAAGCCTGCAAGGATAACTATGGCCATATCTGCGAACCCGACTGCGACAACAAGTGGTGGGGCAAGAACAGCAAGGACAAAGGCCCGAAACAGTGGCGCGAGGGCCGAGGTGTACACGCGAACTGGGTTATTCCCAATGTGGGCGATCCTATCGGCGGCGGACTGCGATGGATGGACACAGTCGTGAAGGTTAGTAAGGCATGAAGTCCCAAGACCGGAAAGACACCACTGCAGCTGCAATGCCAGCAACGGCAGATGAGTGGCACAGGCAGGCTGTCAGCCGTAGCAATTGCTACGGTCTGTTGGCGCTTGTCTTCCGGGATGCGCCGAGCGCAGAGATTGTCACGCAGCTAACAGTTCCGCCATTGGCAGAAGCCCTGAGCCACCTTGGGCACGACATTACACAGGACCTTGCCGGGGAGCTTGACGCAGTAACCAAGCGCCTTGGCGAGCAGTACACGCGGACCTTTGTCGGTCCGGGGCCTCATGTCTCGCCCTATGCCTCGGTACATCACAGCGGCGAGGGTCGGCTCTGGGGCGACTCAACTGTGTGGGTTAAACGTTTTATTGAAAGGACAGGGCTTTCCTTTAAGGACAACTGGGACAGCATACCGGACCATATTACAATCGAGCTTGAATTGATGCAGAGGCTTACCGCTTACGAAGCGCAGCTATGGATTCTGAATTCTTCGCACGGCAGTAAAAATACTGAGGAGCAACTGTGCCAATGTCTCCATATGCAGGAGCAATTCCTCAGTGAACATCTTTGCATATGGATTCCTCAGTTTTGCGGGTGCGTGTTGGAAACTTCCACCAGCCTTTTTTACAGGGAGATGGCCAAGTTGACGAAGTCGGTCATCCTTTCTGGTGCCGAACAACTAAAAGTTGCTCAATCTGCCCTCAACTGCAACTGATCTACATCATATCAGCGGTGTAGATATGTCTGTGACAGTTGAGGTATGAATAGAGCGAGCATGATTTCAGGGGTAAGACAGATGAAAGAACAACTTAAAAAGGTACTTGTCGTGGATGACGACCAGAGCGTTGTAGCATTTGTCAGTACTGCGCTTGCCCCGGAGAAGTATGAGGTTATGGGTGCAGGTGATGGCTTAGCCGGGTTGTCACAAGCATGCAAGGAACCTCCAGACTTGATTATACTCGACGTTTACATGCCCCGGCAGCCGGGATTTTATACTCTTCGAGACCTGAAAGACAATCCCAAAACCAAAGAGATACCTGTCATTATGCTTACCAGCATTGGTAAGCGGCTCGGCATCGCCTTTTCTACTCAAGATATTTATGACTTTCTTGGGATTGAGCCTGATGTTTACCTTGAAAAACCGGTTGATCCAATGTACCTGCAACAGGTGACAGATAGACTTCTTGGTATGAGTTCTGCTGCGAAGGGTTCACCAATGGGGAACGACTGATATAATGCCAGCTCAAGGCAAGATTGTTAAATGGGCGAGACAGCTTAATTCCAAGGTGCCATTCTTGACATCTTATATTTGTCGTACTGCGTGCCGAAAACTGGCGGCTAACACAACGACACAAACGGTTCCATTCCTCATATCCGCAATTGCCAACAGCGACGAAGAAGTTAGACGCATCGCTGAAGGTGCTCTCATATCCTTAAATATCCGGGAAGCCATTGACGCCCT
>CAYTND010000002.1:0-21483 GCA_964438965.1 uncultured Pirellulales bacterium | reverse complement strand
ATGAATGCGTAATCCGCCGAAGCTGCCTGCAGGCTGAACGGTGTTTCGCTTTCAGGTATTAGCATAAGAACGGATGTATTAATGCCAAATTTCGTAAGCAGAAAATTAATCCACAGAAGCACACTTTCTATGACAGGAGGTGGAGAAATGGGGACACGCAGCAGCGTTGGCCGGAAGTTCGTGCCCTTGGAAGTATCAAGATGGTCTCGTCCAACTTCCCGCTCAATATGATACAGGATACGGAGAAGACCTTGATGATTTGGGCCTCCCATTTCCGGGTACTTGATAAGCTTCGCCATTACGTCCGTGCGAACAGCCGGCAAAATGTGCGAAGGCTCACATTGTTGAGTTAATTGGCGAAGCTCCTTTTGGGCGTTTTCGATGGTCAATCGGACGTCAGCCGCAGAAGTCGTTGCAGTACAAGTTTTTTCGACTCTTTCCAAAAGCGGCAAGATATTTTTCAGCACCCACTCCAGTGGCAATTGACAACACTGAACGCAAACCACCATTGGATAACTTGTACGTCCCTTACCGTCCCGAGAAGACCACAATCGCCCAACAATTAAGTTGCCATCCATACACCATACAAGCGCATGTTTGAATTCTTCGATTGGCTGAGTTTCCTGGAGCTTGTCCCAGCTTCCGGAGTCAATGTTGCCGCCAATACCCTGAACATAAAGAATACGTTTTACAGCGATAATAATGTCAGTTTCGAGACCGATATCATCAATGTGGTCATCCCAGCCAGGGTGTTTGCCGAATGCAGCAACAAACACTCTTTCGGAAGAGACATCCTTTCCCTTCGGAATGAAACGCCTTGCGAATCTTTTAAGAGGAGAGCTCAATACCTTCGTCTCGCAAAATCAATACCTGCTGCTTCGACTATTATTCATGTTACGGTTTCAGGAACCAGTTATTGCCTCTATAAAATTCGGATCGACCGGCTGTTTGCAATCACTGTCATTGAAGAATTCAAGGTGCAAATATAATACCCCCCCCAAATTATCTTTGTCGTCAACATTAAGTCTGATATATCCTTTTTTCTGATTGTCAAAACCCTGACGCAGCATTCTAAGACATGCCCATGGTTCCGGGAATTTTAAAATCTTATCCTTAAGCGGTTCGGGGTCAGATGGATACTGGTAAAATTCGACATTAAGCTGTGGTCCGGGATATTTAACCGTACATACGTTCAAATCCTCCCTCGAACGCGTGTTAAACCGCTCGCTCTCCCGAGTCCCCTGGACAAACCTTAATTCTGTGAGGTAGTCAGACAAAGGAACTTCGCCCTTCTGCAGAAGACTCCGCTGCGTCTTCTCACTCAGAAGTTTTATCCTGCAATAGTATGGACTTCCACTTTTTTTAGGAAGCCCCCCGAGGATTTGCTTGATTTGCTCCATCTCGACTAATTTCTTCTGAGATTCTACTAATGGTTCCTGTAATCGCTTAAGTTCTATATCTACCTCATCAATGTCTGTCTTCTGGCCAGCTCCGATTGTCCCATCGGGAAAACTTCTCTGCGAATAAGTTCTATCAAACAACAAACGCAACCTGGTAAAATCATCTTCCATCAAATCATCCTTGCTGTCCGGCTCCAAGGGGAATTTGCCGCTATGCTTTCTTAGCTCATTAAGTGCTTCTGTTTTCTCGCTTTGCACCTGTGATGTTAGTTGACGTAATAGGCTGCAGGTCAGTTTGACCAGGTACATATCCACAAATTGTGCAGGTGACTTATAAGAAAAAGGCGCGTAGCTATCGCGGAAAGCAGCCGGCCGCAAGCTCAATAAGGTTCGACGCTTTGTCTCGGCGTTACCCCTCAATTCTGTCCAGCTATCAAGCACTCGCCGGAATATATTATCATACTTGTCTCGTTTGAGTTTATTCAAATTTCTGCTGAACAGTTGGATGTCATTATTGTCAGGCGGGACATACTTACGCCTATTAAGCTCGGTAAGAACCTCTTCGAGCGGCTCACCAAGACCAACTCGCAGCTCCTCTAAGACCTCAGTAGCTACCACATCCTCGTATCGCTGGGAATCACGCTTGGCTTTGTTCTCAATCACACGATTAGGCACTGTTTCGAACCAGTAACGCAGGTACTGTTCTGCATATTTTGTGTAAGTTCCGTTTGCAGCCGTGTACTCTTTTTTGAGACCGGCTTCATGGCTCAACTGTTTTTCTAATATATCTCCAAGAGATTTCCAGGCACCGAGCATAGCTGCGGCGGCGTTCGGATCATATCTCCTGTCGATAATTGTGGTTGAAATGTCTGCCCAATCCCATTTACTTTCTTTTTCTATTAACTTCTCGAGATCTTCGGTGCTCTTAGGGGCTGCTTCTAAGCTGCTTTTTATGATCTGATAGAGTTGTCTTTGCTGAGCTAAGGCAAGAGCCAGGTTAGAAATAGAAGATGCTTCCTGGAAACGAGAAACAGCGGGGTTGGGATCATAGTCTCGTAACTTGCCTATATTACGACTTGCTTCTGTGAATGCTTCCTCCGCCTCTACAATGGCCCCAGCCACCTCATCCACGACATTGGAGATGGACTTTGTCACGCTAAGTTGTTCATTTGCCTCCGAATATATTTCGTAGCGGATTGCATATAAACGTCTTCTCCCCGGGTCGCGCGGAACCTCGGCGTAAAATTCTTTATCAAAGCGAGCAAGCTCTTGTCCAAACCCGCTCTCACTTAGTCTATTTCTTATTCTCTCAAGAGCATTCTCAAGCTCGCCCCGCATATTACTAAGGAATACTTGCTCTGCCTCATTGACGTCCTTCAAGTCGCTAAGAAGGAACTCGTAATTTTCGCTGACATCTTGTAGGGCACGCTTTGTCTGCTCGGTCCACAGAGGTACAAGTGATTGTGGATTTTTGAGGGTAACAACATAATTGTCAATACTTTCCCTGGCTCTTTTGAGATTCTCAAAGTTTTCGTTCCAGTTAATGATAAATTTACTCGATTGTTCGGCTGTATAGTGATTGTCTGATTTGGGACCAAGGTCATCACCGAGAGCTAAAATACGGGCTTCAGCAGTATTGAATTTTTCAAGAGCATCTTTGAGGTCCCTTATAGTCTGGACCTGGGCGTAGTCTCGATTTTGTGCTCCCAAGCGGTTCGGGTCGTTCCAATATTCATTGAAAAGTTTAATACCATGTTCTATTGCGATTTCGAGGTATTGAGAATTAGGATCTGTTGTCCGAAATAAAGGAGGCCAAGCTCTAAGCTTACTCTCGCCGTTATCGTCAATCCGAGCATATATCATCCCCAGCGGCCGATGTAGTTCGGCCTTGTCATCTTTGTACCTTTGAATTTGGTTAGGATCGTGTTTAAAAACATATCCAAAGAGGGGATCCAAGAAAGTTTGAGCAGAATACTCACCTTCTTCATTCATGGATTTAGCCGCTTTGACCCGAATTAATTGACGCAAGGCCCTGGTCTCAACATCTTGAAGTGTCCAGCTACCATTTTCTTGTGTCTCCATTATGTCTCCGGCCGCATCCAGGAACGGGCGTAGAACACCTTCCTCATAAACAATACCCTGGGCCTTGCTCAGGCTTTCTGCTTCAATACCCTTTAGAAACTTAGCTGCTGGAGCAAAAATCCAAGGTATCTTCCATCGGGCTACTGAGTCGGCAAGCTGTGCGGAAAAGTTGAGTCTTGTAACGTCACCTCCAGGTACCCCCGCTTTGCCAATATACCTATAACTATCTTCCCCATCACTCTTTAGCACTTGTAGTTCATTCGGGTTTCCTTGAGAGATTTTAGAGATTAGGTTCGCTGAGGTTGCCAAATAACCTTTCATCTCGCCGATGCGCCTGCGAAACAAAATAGCTGTGTAGATAGTGAAGAAGAGAAGTAGAATCACGCTGGCAGCGACCGAAAATAAAACTGTGGCTTTTCGTCGCGAATGTAACTTTTTCGCATTTGTCGCATGTGTAACGAGCCCTTTCTCTCGGAAAACCTTTTTCATAAAAAGGTCCCTGAGAAAATACGCTCTGTCGCGTTCCCATACACGTCCATCCGGAAGAGAATCAACTGGCACTCCAATTGATTCGGCGAGGTCTTCGTCCAAAGCTGAGCCTTCTCGCATTGAAGAGGTGAAGTAGATACCGCGGAAGAAAAGCGGCTTACAAGACCACTGACTGCCGACACTGAAGACCAATTCGAGGTATCGAGCCATTCGTGGAGCGATTTTAGTAAGACTTTGAGGGAATGCATACAACGTGTCTGTCTGGCACATTTTTTCGGTTCCAGGTTCATCGGATCCAGACATTATATCCTGCAGTAATGCAAGTCTGCGCCGGTAAAGACGGCCCTGAATTGTTTTCAAGTGCTGGTCAACAAAACCAGGGTTATATGGTTCATCGAGCGGTGCAGGGTTGGACCAGCCCAATATCTGGTGCTGAAGTTGTGGGTCTTCCAGGTTATCAAAGAAATCACGGAATCCATTAATCAGGTCGCTCTTAGTAACGACCACAAAAACGGGAAACCGGACATCCAGAGAACGCTGGATAATATCAAACTGCTTGGCAATCTTGGAGGCTTTTTGCTCAATTTCATCAGCAGTATCTTTAATAAGACTATCAGAAGGAATTACTAAAAATACGCCGTTGACCGGGCAACGCGGGCGAGACTTTTTCAGCAACATTAGGAACTCTTTCCATTCACTTGAGCCCCCTGTTTCTACCTCTTCGAACATCAAGCGGCCCGCCGTATCAAGAATGACAGCGTGATCGGTGAACCACCAGTTCATGTTAAGTGTACCACCAGCACCTTGAAACTGGTCCTGTAGGCCTGGGGGGAAACCGATATTACAATGACGTATAGCTTCAGTCTTTCCTGAACCCGGCTCACCTACAATCATATACCATGGAAAGTCGTAGAGATTCTTGCCGGCAGCGCGGAACTTCTCGATACCATCTTCGAATTTTTTCCGCAAATCATCCACGCGGGCCATGTGTGCAGCTTCGCTAATTCCCTGCGGTGCTGTCACAGCACTATCAACAATACCGCGTTCCATCGGGGCTCCCTTGCGTTTCTTCTGCCATTTTAGCAGGTACCGGTATAGCAAAAGAAGCAAGACTATAATGGCAATTCCGATAAGCACTATCCAGAGTATCTGGGGTGGAATAATATACCATATTGCCGCCATAATACCGCCGCCGGATACTACCAATAGTCCGACTTTGATGGGCGCCGGAAGGTTCATAAAGCTTGAAATTCTTGGGTTCATATTAGTTATCACACAAATTATGGTCTATTTGATATTGTTATATGTCACTCGGTGACATAGGCCGACTTTTCATGTTCAATGATCATGTCAAGCGAATTGGTCACATCATCCAACGTCCATTTGAGCAAGAAAAAATACGCTATGCTCCAAACAATAATGAGACCTATTAAGATGATTCCGATACCTACTAACTTTGTACTTGGCGGCTCAACGAAATCTCTGTCATCTACATTTTCATAGGCCTCCGGGCAAATGTAAGACTTTTCATCGGCATCCATCATACCAGAAATGCGAGCGGAAATTTTCGACATTAACCTCTGGACACTTTCCGGTTGTCCGGTATAAACGCCCGTAAAACCCAAACCGATACAAGTGTAAAATATCACTAACCTCTCAGTTGCAGCGTCACTCGAATCCACAAGGTTTTCATCCAGCAGGTCAAAAAATTTCTCGTCTCCAGCTAATTCGTTTCTTTCACGACCCAGCTCGTACCACTCGTAGGCAAAAGTCAGTTTGCTCTCTTTAATCAAGAAATCAACAAAAAAAATCAGAGGTAATTCAATCTTCTCGTACTGACCGGTTAATTCTGCATTATTTAAAGACTCCGCTCTAATCACATCGAGTATTCTCTTAATCTCGTTGCGTACCTGGTCCATTTCCAGAGTGCAACTCGAGCGTGCCAACCGATTGAGCCGACATACATATTGGAAAAGCGGCTCACATAATTCAAGCAGTGTCATTTGTTATGCCTCCGTATCCGGAACAGTCATATATAGTGTTACCTCAAAGTCGGAAGATTCAATTCCAGGCCATCGCACAGCGCACGCCTTTTCTTGCGTTATCCTATCCCAGAGCCTCGCACTTTCACTCCGCATCACCCGAAAATAATGAAGTCCTACCTGGGCTGGAAGCTCAACGGGTGGATACAATTCTTGGGCAAGCTTCACACCGAAAACCCGCTGATTTGCAAGACTCTGCGGCATAAGTTTAAATTTATCGCGGTCCAGGACCAATTTCGCCAGCTCCGAAGGGTCTTGCTTTGTTTTGATAGCAAGAAAATACTCATTTGGCAAGGACAATGCTTCGTCACTGAGAGTTGCTACCAAGAATTTTTGCTCTTGATCCATCGTAAAGGGAACTTTAAGAAATCTGGCCTGAACTACGCCCTTGAGTAGCGCCCGAATCCTGGTAGTAACCTCGTTGAAGGCAATTGCCGGGCTGTCGTGATCGTATTCGGGAATCTCAAACTGGTCCCGGTCGGGACGCAAGGCAGCAAGTTCAGCAAGTAGCTGTCTAAGCTCTATATACATTACGAATGGTGTAACACCGCTGGGGGCATGGATGAGAGAGCCAAGGCTGGCGCTGAACCGATTGAGCGTTCTGAGACGGAGCATTTGCTCGAATTGAATGCCACGTATGTTTTCAATGCTAAAACCGCCGCGGTTAATTTGGACTACCAATTCATTCCGGCTGGCCATAACTTGGTTAGTTATATCCCGGAGCAGCTCGCTCAATACGGGTGAGCCACTAATGACAAGACATGCGGGAATATATGCCGGGTCTCTACGAGGCAATCCGATATCCTCACCCGCAGCGTGGACAATGCGCAGCAACGGTAATACTTCGAGATCTGAGCGGTCATCAGTGTCAAGCAAAAGCCTGGCGTTTATCTGGCGAACAAGGATTGGCTGTGGATTTTCACCCGTGTTTTCATCGGGTCTTTCGACCTCAACTACCCGATAGGTATGCTTAGTACGCCAGTCCTCACTACCTTTTTCAATAACATTGCCTCGAGAAGGATACCACACCGGTACACCAAGACTGATGCTTAACGGACCGCTGCTCGATGCAAATGCCTCTTTTATGTCAAACGACGGAAGATGGGCATTATCAGGTACGTTCACTTCAAGCCCGCTGGGCATTATAGCCCGGAGCCGGTCGAATGAAACTCGCATATTTTCCAGCTGATCGTCCGAAACTTTTGCCTCTATCACACCATAGGGATAGCTCCAACACAGACGGCGTTCCCTTGTGAAATTCTCGAGGATATACCTTTGCATGGCTTGGAGATGGTGAGGCTGAAGGAAGAGCCCTTCGCACCAATGAATTTGGCCTTTTATCGTCATAACGTACTACCCCATACTTAGGTCACCGACTCGTTCTTTTCACTAAAGATTCCACGTAGTCAACGATGGCTTTTCTTATTTCCGTCTCGATGGTGTCTTCGGTCAATGTATCCGCCAGTTCGACATATTTTCGCCAGCATTTTACTTCGTGACTAACAAGAACACTTTTATGCTCCATTCTGACCAAGGCTGAAATCTCGGAGGGTGAAAACTTGGCGAGATGACTTTTGGCGAACTGGCCACCAACTCGGCCAACTGCTGTGGTAATAGCTGCAACAAGTCGCTGCAATTCTTTAAGGTCACTGTCAACTTGCTCCCGAGACACGTTGGAGTCGTTGTACATGAACTGTCCTATGGCATCTTTCAGATCGCCGGGCGGACGAATGTTTGACCGAGGCGACAATTTACGCCATGTGTTCCAAACCAAAGGCTCGAGCCTGTACACGAAATCAACAAGTAAGATAATCAGTTCAGTAAGCCTGTTGGTATCAAAAGACGTCCCGTCATCAAGCTGAAGCTTGGCCTTCAGTTTTTGAACTGATTCATCAGAATAATCCTGTCGAATTTGCGGCCCTAATTCTCCTTCTTGCAGACTTTTGATAACATTTTTTCTCTGGTCGTTAGAAAGTGTCGGGGCGATTTCTATAAGGCTGCGGATAAGAAAATCGGGGTCCCTAAGCTTACCAACCTCCATTGTGGAACTAACCTTAGCCTCCCGTTCTTCCAATATCGGTTGAGTACTAACGTTCAAGGTGGGAAATCTTGCCATCAATCTTTCCAGAAATTCATTCCGCTCATCGGGCAGGACCATTTTCAAGGCCCGTTCAACCTCCTCGCAGAGGTACTCAACTCTGGTTTGGTCGCTCTGGTCTGCGAAATCCACCTGGATCAAACGAAGACGATTTGTCGTCTCGAGAATGCGACCGTCTAACTTTTTATTATTCTTCGCAGACACAGTTTTCCAATCCTCTCGGAACAGAATATTAGTATCTAAATAAAAACTATTATCTCCGGCTTTTTCGCACTGTCAACAATAATTGTAAGTGCAAATTTGGTTCCCAGTGGAACACCACATTTATGGAAATATGTTAGGCAACCAAATCTCTCAGTACAAGATCGCCCGCATCCTTTTCAAACTTCTTACTCCTAAGCCATGTTGACCATCCCAATCGGCCCATTCCCCCCAAACAAATACTTGGAACCTCTATAGCACTTAATATCAACTGAAGCTCCCAGCTCAATTCATCTCCGACGTAATTCTTGACCCATGCGATAAGCCGCCGAATACTATCGCCTCCCGGTAACATACGCTGGTATTCAGAAAGATGCATCGGCCCAAACCTAATCCTGAATTTTTGCTGACATTCCCAAAAACGAGACCCTATAATTAATGTGGAACCCATTTTTCCGTTTTCGATAGATTCCCCTAATCGGCAACAATGCTCTTGTGGAATATCTATCCACCGTCCAACAAACTGTTCAATATATACTGTTATTCCAAAATAGTCCTGAAGAATCTCTTGTAATCCTTCGGCATTCTTGGTCTCGCAAACAAGACGCCCGGAATAGTGAAGTTTACCGACGTCAGGGACAGCATCTCTGTTACGGAATGAATCTTCTCCTATTCCAAACAGACTCCCGATGTAAATTGCGAACGGGTCTTTTTCTGTGCGATCATGGCTCACACTTTGCTGGTTACATGCCCATGCGCGATAGAAAAGAGATATCATTCGATGATTAAAAACATTAAGGAAGCTTGCAAGTGTTTTGTCTTTATGGTTGTGTAATCTATCATGGACATATTCAGTTATAGGCAAAGGCATAGGTCCGTTGGTACCGAGAAGTCCTAAAAAATTAACGAGCATCCGGCTGGGATATTCGTCTGTAGCTTCGGAATAGGCCTTGATGGCTGAAGGCGCAAACGCTAAAGACACATTTTGGCAGAATCTGACGGGGTCATACTGAGGTCGCTGTGAATGTCCGATCCGCGGCAGGTCCGGATGGGCGCACTCGAGCCGTCGCACCGCTTGGAAAAAGTCGAAACTATAGGGTTTGTCCCGTAATGCCTGCGTCAAAGAACGGGACACAACCCCTCTCTCATTGTCCATCGCATAATCTCTCCACGTTCAAGTGTGTTCACTACGGTTTCGGTAAAAGAATTAATCGAAACATATTTGGCGAAAAATTGTTCAAGAACAGCACCAAGCAGGAACACCCCGCTTCCCTCGAATGCTGCTTCTTCGAGAGTTACTCTTACCTCCAACCCGCGTGCAAACGCCATTGCTCCCGATGTTGTGATTCTACGAGTGATAGGCTTGCAACCTATTGATTTGATGCCATCAATTTGCTTGTGAGTTTGCAGATCACTTGTGTCACTATATAGTCGCAAAAGGTCGCGAAGTGCTGAGGCACCTTCACGCTCATCGGTATCGGTAAGCGAAAGATAGTTTAGTGACAGGTGATTGATAATGCGCCACGCAATTTCCCCCTCAGCGTGAGATGGCTTGGGCAAGGTTGGGGCCCCAAGGCAGCGAATTGATGTGCAAGGCGCTGTCTTGTCCATAGTAAAGTCGGAGCTTCCAAGTCCAATTGGCATATGGAGGGGCAGATCACGGTTTGTACACAGGGCCTCCACGCCTAACTGCTTTAGATCGGTACTATACGGTGCGGCGGTTGAATCAACAAGAGATATGTAAACTTCGCTTCCTGTATAGCTTCTCGATCTTCGGCCATGCAACCTTGCATCCTGTGCCTGGGGCCTTGGAACCCGGTTCGTTACATAATAGCCGCCTGTACTGCTGTCTCCCAGGTCTTTCGCTAAATAAAAAGGAAGAAACTCTTGTAGCTGGTCTGACAGGGTCCCATACCCCATTACCTTGGAAAGCTTGTAAACCTCGAAGTCCCGTGCTCTGGTTCGGTCCGGAACGACATGAAACTCAAAGACTTTGTCTGATACGGGTATGCGGTCCAGCCGTTTTTCAAACAGGTTTATTGCCGGCGAACAGAATAACCCGAAATTATCAGCATTGACCGCACCCTCAAGCTCAATATTCGACTCGCGGAACAAGATAATGATGTCCAATTGATTTTGTTCACAGCATTGGATTGCAGTACTCAAACCTGTAAGCTCAACGAACATAAATCGTTGAGGAAATGCAAAGTACTCGTGCAAAAGACGATATCCCTGAAAAGAGCGCGCATCGTAAGGTAGTAGTTTTTGTTTATTCTCGAAACCCACACGCCGAATACAAGAAGCGTCAATGACCTTTTGCCACTTCATGGGCTTAGTCGTTGGTTGGGCCACAACCGCCGCGGCGTTTGCAAAAAACTGTTCGTACAAATGCATTGGGGTCTCGCCGGCTCCCATAAGATAAAAGGTCAAAGAATCCAGTTTCAACTCGCTAAGGCTAAGCCCCGCGGTGGATTGAATCCGGATTTTAATTCCAGCTTTGACATTGGATAGGTTAGGGACTTCAAGCGAGGCCAGATCGCGTGTATAGTAATTTGCCTCGTCCACCTGAATGGGCCAGAGGGTAACGTCATGTGCAGTACGGTATTCGCATCTGGTTTGCTCCGTTTTGCCCAAAGTGCTGTAAAGCGAAGAGTCACGGGGAATTAAAAAACCGTCAGCTAATCCACTCTCATCCAGGTCTGGCTTGAACTGGACAGTACACATAGATGGTGTGGGTGCCAAATAGTGGGGATAGATGGTTTCGAGTAAAGATTGTGTAAATCTCGGAAACTCTGCATTGAGTTTGAGCTGCACTCGGGCAGCAAGAAAAGCGAATCCCTCAAGCAATCGTTCAACAAAAGGGTCCTGGCACGGCTGAAATTCATCCAGTCCGCCAAGGCGGCCTGCTATTTTGGGGAACTCCTTTGCAAACTCCGCTCCCATTGCACGAAGATGCGCAAGTTCGCGATTGTACAAGTCCAGCAGACGTCTATCCACTTGGCTCACCCTTAAATTTGAGGTGACCGGTTTCCAAATCTACTTCTGTCTTAACGAAAAGGTGGTCCGGCAACGGTTGTGCCCACATCTCACCCTCAATTTCGAACGAGATAGTACGAATGTTTGCCGAATCCAGTGGAGTGACAATACGGACAGACAGTTGTTTACGCGAAATTCGCGGCTCAAAACATAGAACGGCTTGCTTCACTTGTGATTCAAACTCAGCCGGACTGATTGCCGAGATAGTTGCACCGCAAACATCGGGTATACCGTAGTTTAGCACTGACCGTACTGCTTCGCTAAACTCATATATGTTGTCGTGCAATGGGTGTCTCTTCGTATTTAATATCATCTCCAAGTCGCGAAGTACTGCCCTTTTGTATCTTCGTAGTGATACTACGCGTTGGTCACGGCTTTCCTTACTCACCTCTGGCTCATCGTCGGTGAGGCGATCAAGCAGGCATGGTTGCAGACGATCCATTGGTGTAAGTTCAGCCATTATTCGTCTCACCACCTTGTCGGTCTGTTTCTGGGTGATCCAAATCTATTTGTCGTATCTGTAGCAGCGGGAATTCATCCTTGTCGGTGGCAAATATGCGCTGTCCCAAACCAAGGTACAGCTCGCCTGGTTGTTCGACCCAATCGGTCTTGCGAGCGAGGAGAATGGCACTATCTTCGCTGGAATCCGAGTTTGGGTACCGTGTTGGTATCAGGCCGGTCGTTTCACCACCGTTGACCCAGGTGAAGTGGGCGGGAAGCCAGACTACATCGCGCAAGTCTGCCGGCGGTTCAATCTGGATTTGTTTTATGGCCGTGAAAGGCACCCAGTAGTATTTGCCGTCAAAAATGGCCTCGAGTATTGGGCCAAGCCTGGAATCAGCGTCTGAAATCCACTCGAAAGGCTGACCATCGATAGAACCGGCAATGGCGATTGCCGTTTCAAATGCGCGCTCTCGGAGTTTTTGAGACGCCTGGTATTTTCCTTCCGCAATCATTTGGTTGGCCTGTACCAACCAACTAATCCACTCATCCGGCTCTCCAAAAACGAGCGGAGAGCGTTTGCCGGCAAATATCTCAGCCCGCAAAGCCTCGCAATTGAGCGCCGCTCGGCATACCTGGGCCATGAGCAAATTCATGGGGTCGATTTCCGCCGCCACGTTTAGCTGAGTCAAGGCTCGTTCCCAATCTCCCTGGACAGATAACAACTGGAAAAGGAAAACCCGGAGCTTGGCATTGGCAGGATCAGAGCGTATCTGATCCTCAAGAACAGCAAGTGCCTCAGTAAGCTGGCCGGCTTGCAGTAATTCTTCTGCTTGCATGGCAATAAACCTCCGTCGCTGGACCCAACTCACCCTTCCTCTTGGTGCTATCCAAGAGAACGAGCCAGTGACTGGTCTTCAGCCTTTAATACAACGGTATTAGCCACCCTTATTGGCAGTCAAGTCCCAAAAAGTGGAAACATCGCCCTTCGGCTTGCCGGTCTTGTGATCCGTTTCAGTGTAGGTCCATTCGATCTTGCCGTAGTTAAAGCTTACCTCTTCGAGGGGTAGCGCTTCGCCGCCTTGAGCGGAGCCACCGGGACGAGCCGACGAAACCATGACATCGTTCAGTACGTATACCATGTATCTCTGCTTATCACCTGCGGCACGGCACAGTTCCACCGTTATTTCCTTTATATGTGTGCCGTTGCAGCAATACAGTGCCAGCTTCGGTGAGGCTTTGTCGAGCGTCTTCACGACCGAAAAGTCCTGGTGATCGCACCGTTCTGCGCTGCGTCCGCCGCCGCTGCTGGCCGCCCCTGATGACGTTTGTGCAACACCACTACTGAACGACAGCAGCTCAATCCATTCTGAGTGCTTATCGTCGGTGCTCTCACCTGGCACTCCCTCAATCTTCAAAAAACAATCAAAAGCCATTTTATAAACTCCTTACAAAACTTAGTAATCTTCTTGGTTTCCGATTCTTAACTTAGCTATCTAAAACATCTCAAGCGCATTTCATCCATGTAGGCTCGATCTATCAACCTCCACCTTTAGCCGAAGGCAGCTTGGATACCAATCGCAGTGAAACGGACAGTCCCTCGAGCTGGTAGTGCGGCCTCAAATAGAATTTGGCTGAGTAATAACCGGGGTCTCCTTCTATTTCGTCAACCACAACTTCCGCCGCTGCCAAAGGATATTTCGCCTTGACTTCTTCCGAGGCGTGGGGGTCGCTGGTAACGTACTGAGTGATCCATTTGTTAAGCCAGGTTGCCATATCCTCGCGCTCTTTGAAAGAGCCGATTTTATCCCGCACAATGCACTTGAGGTAATGCGCGAACCGGCACGTTGAGAACAGATACGGCAATCTCGCTGCAAGATTTGCATTTGCGGTTGCGTCAGGGTCGTCATATTCGGCCGGCTTTTGCAGCGACTGGGCCCCAATAAATGCCGCATAATCTTCGTTCTTCCAGTGTGATAACGGCATCAGGCCGTTCTTCGCTAACTCCGCTTCCCGTCTGTCGGTGATACCAATCTCCGTTGGGCATTTCATATCAACCCCACCATCATCGGTGGGGAAAGTATGGCAGGGAAGCCCTTCAACTATTCCGCCGCTCTCGACTCCGCGGATAGTTGCGCACCACCCAAACTGCTTAAAAGACCGGTTAATATTCACACCCATTGCGTAAGCTGAGTTTGTCCAAAGATATTTTGAATGCTCGCCTCCGGCTGTCTCCTCTTCAAAATCAAAGTCTTCGAGAGGATTCGTTTTGGCACCGTAAGGTATCCTGCCGAGAAATCGCGGCATTGTTAAACCGATGTACCTGGAATCTTCAGACTCGCGCAGGGACCGCCATGGGGCATAATCAGCCGTTTGGAAAATTTTCGTTAGATCGCGTGGGTTGCTAAGTTCGTTCCAGGAATCCATATTCATCAGGGTAGGAGCGGCCGCGCTTATAAACGGTGCGTGGGCAGCAGCGGCAATCTGGGCCACCCCGTTAAGTATTTCAACGTCCGGCGGACTGTTATCAAAATAATAGTCACCGATGAGACAACCGTAAGGCTCGCCGCCCGGTGAACCGAACTCTTCTTCGTATAGCTTCTTGAAAAGCGGGCTTTGGTCCCAGGCTGTACCCTTGTACTTCTTAAGGGTCTTTGCCAAATCTTTCTTGGGGAGGTTCAGCACACGTATCTTCAGAGTTTCGTCCGTTTCCGTGTTGTTTACGAGATGATACATGCCTCGCCAGGAACCCTCGAGTGCTTGAAAGTCCTCGTGATGCATGATTAAATTAATCTGCTCAGACAGCTTCATGTCTATCTCAGCAATAATCGCCTCGATTGAGCTGACCGCATCTTCGGAAATGAGCGTTGTTTCTGACAGGGCTTGTTCAGCTAAGGTTCGCACTGCCGAACTGATGGCCTCTCTTGCGTGGTCGGATTTCGGTTTAAACTCTTTCTTAAGGAGCAAGTCGAACTCACTTGGTTCTATTGCCACAGCCTCAGGGGCCTGTACTTCTTCTTTTTCTTTCTCTTTAGCCATCGGACTGTTCCTCCTTAGAAGTGTCGGTAGATTCATCTTCCTGTTTTGGTGCAGAAGTCAAGGCACTTAGCAGGGCCTTGTCTTTAAGGACCTTCGCCATCAGTTCTTCGGCACCACTTTTACCATCCATGTACGACAAGAGGTTTGACAATTCCGTCCGGGCTTTCAACAGCTTGTTTAAAGCGTCAACCTTACGCGCCACAGCCGCTGGGGAGAAATCATCCATACTTTCAAAGCTGATATCGACGCTCAGATTGCCTTCGCCCGTAAGTGTGTTAGGTACTTGAAAGGCAACTCGGGGTTTCGTTGCCTTGAGCCGTTCGTCAAAATTATCTACGTCAATCTCAAGGAACTTGCGATCTGCAACGCCAGGCAAACTCTCTGCCGGCTTGCCGGATAAATCAGCCATCACACCCATTACGAAAGGTAGGTTGACTTTTTTCTCTGCACCGTACAGCTCCAAATCATACTCTATCTGCACACGGGGGGCTCGGTTACGAGCTATGAATTTTTGACTACTCTTCTTCTTTTTTGCCATGCTTACTCCTTTCTCAACAAGAAATACTTAGTGCCGAAAACATCGGCAATCTTAAACCTGCAGAATAGCAGAATATCGGTTACTGACCCGGCTGTTCAGTACCAGAATCACTACTGCTAACTCCACCAATCATTTCAACTTGGTTCATGCCATCCGGACAAAAATCCTTAACGACTTCTAAAAAGCTTTTCGAGACTAATCTTTGTGCTCTGCGCAGAAGCAGGGGGACCGGGCTGGAGGGTTCGTGACGGTCGAAATACTGGCAGACTTTATCGAGAGCCAAAAGGGCTTCCTGGGCGGATTGGATATCACCCGAAAGTGATATTGCGCCTTTCTCTTTTACTCCACCAGCTGCTGCAGCACCCTCATCGACAGCTTCACCGTGCCCCCGTTTTGCCAGGTATTCCTGAACACGTTTGTGGATTTTTCCAAGAACTCCTCGGAAACCACTAACGTCCGGAGTCTGGCCTTGAGAAGCGCGTTCAGAGAACACGCTCATTATAGCGGCGATATGTTCAATAGCTTCTTGAGTGGCTTGGGATGTTACCAGGAGCTCATCCGTTGCGGTATCCTGAAATGCCGCATCAATTACCGACATATCAGGAGCTTTTGCTTTCTGGTCATCTGAAACCGCAATCTCTCCTTTTGCGATCTGGATGTCTCTAAGGCTAAACTTGCCCATCTGAACTGAATTACACAAAGGCACTTCTGCCAGCCGCTGCTTGAATTTCACAGGGTCCTGTGCACTGACCGAAGTCGGTGACAACGATTGTAAAATATTGATTCGCTCAAGAGGGTCGTCATTATCGTCCGGGTCAAGCTGAGGGTAAAGATTATCCCAGAAACGCTCCAGCAGTCCGCGGAGCAAAGACAAGCCGTCGCGCAGGCCGTGGATTCCCTCCAGCTTTAGAAGGGAAATAGTAAGGTACATTGCAATCCTAAGGTCTTTCGAGCGTTTTAGCAGCTCGGAACTTTTTTCTCGAACCTCCCGCCAGTTCGGCTCTTCCGCGGTTTCCTCCACACCCGCCACGATCCCACCGGCGGCCTTGGTTCGCAGCATATCTTCGAGAGCCAGGAAAGAGGCGTCATAGGAAAGGTCTTCTCCGCAAGGGGCCTCGGCGCTCACCTCGGAAAGCAGGCTTTGGATGTCAGATTCGTTCATGGCACACCCACTAAATTAGGTTTACTGTGATGCACTGGCTTTACGGCCAACCCAACTACATCGGACTGAAAAACCAAGAACATTAAATAATCACGGCCAAAATCGCCCATAAACATCAAGTGCGACGAGTGTTCTTCACATGCTTCTCTGAAAGTTTCGGGTACTATCCACCTAATCGGTGCTTTTTTTCCGGACTACTCACAGAAAGACTTGAATCTTCCAGAGTAGAGCACATCGCTCCGGCATTCGGGAAAGTTCCTATATAACCGACTCAGAATTCTACTATGATTGAGGTAGAGTGTCAAACTTTTTTCCTTTTTTCCCAAAAAATATATAACTTTTTGCAAAATAGTACTTTATGGTCTCATTAGAAAGATGTGGGTTAGTCGTAATACCTCTGCTGTAATTCGCTATCAAGGTATCCCGAATTTCACAAATAAAGTAGAATTTTCAACGTCGTTTTGGTAGGATATGGGTGCATGATTTGATGTTTTGTTAACAGAAACGTTCAGTTCAAGTATGCTGGGATAAGCGGGGCTTTCAAAGATGTTGTGCCAAAAATATGGTGTGCGGCCGGCACCGCCCCAAAGCACACGTACCACTGCCTTTCAATTTCGGCCCCGCCTTCAAGCTTCTGGCTCTATTGCTACTTCCCGAACCTCTGCTTCAATTCCGACAATAGGTCTTTTGATACTGTTGGCGTGTATGCTTGACCAATTGCGACACGGCAGAACAGACAGTAAACATCGGCATATCTGTTTAATTTATACAACGCTTTGAGGACGGCCTTAAGAGTGGTAGAGCAGCCCGGTCTGATGGTTACGACGTCATAGCCCTGCTCCTCCACACACTCACGGATCTGGCTTGCCGTGTCCGGCGGGTAATGGGACAATATGTGGTCAGGAACGCTGGACGTGCCCTTTGGCTCGGTTAGGAGCTCCGAACTACTCATCACGACCACCGAGGACACCTTCCCTTTCGTGGTCCTGTTTCCGTGTACCATGAAATGCAGATTGAACGGTATGGATTTCGGCAGTGATTTCGTGCCGTACATGATGCCACCGTGGGACGATATGATGACATTCCCGCTGTTCCCTTGCCAATACAAATACGAATCGCTGGTCAGTTGATAAGTGTTCATGATATACTCCTTTGTTTAGTCTGCCGATTAGCCAATTTACCTCATAGTATTAAAATGTGGAATTGAAAAAAAGAATTTTTTTTGAGTTTAAGTATAAAAAATATCGCGAATCAATATCAACAGGTTATCAAGGGTAATAGTGGACAAAAACAAAAAAAAGCCGGATCAGGCAAGAAAAGCGGTTCGGCTGAAACATTACAGTATAGAAACGGAAATGGAAAGAGCGTGCTACTTACAATGAGGGCCTGCACCGGAGTAACCTCAAACGTAATCAAAGCCCTCGGCACAGTCACTTATTTTTTGTTGACAGACGGCACAGAGCGGTTATGATCTGGGTATGCTGAGGTTAGCGTGGAAGCAGGTTGACGTGCCAGCTCTCAATATCCGGCAAGAATGGAATTGGTGAAATAAGGATTTTTCCCATCACATCCAAAATCACCAAATCATCTACGGTCAAGACAGCTCTTGAACTCGGCTTGCGGCCGTCGAAATCAATGTTTTTGTAAGCCAGGTCCCAGGCAGCAGCTAATGAACGGGCAGATAAATTCTACAGGAAAGACCCCGGACGAGTCCACCATAGAGCAGGTGATACTAAAGAACACACAGGTTGCATCGGCACCGCTGGTACCCGAGATTCAGGTCCGCTTGCTGCGGGACGATTCACCGCTGTGGCGCTCATTCTCAGACCAGCCGGACGCACGGAGCCTTCCTCGTCCATACTGGGCTTTTGCCTGGAGCGGTGGCCAGGCGCTGGCTCGATACGTTCTTGATCACCCGAAAGTGGTCGAAGGCAAGAGCGTCCTGGATTTTGGCGCTGGTTGCGGGCTGGCATCGATCGCCTCAGCCAAAGCAGGCGCGACAAGGGTCATGGCTTCGGATATCGATCCTATCTCTATCAGAGTAATCGGTTACAATGCCACACAGAATAACGTTAAGGTAGAAACCGTTTGCTCGGATCTTATCTATAGCGAAAAGCAAGGATGGGAGGTGATTTTGGCTGGCGACATATTGTACGACACGCGGCTGGCCCGCCACGGACTAAGTTGGCTTAGAAGTCTCGTCGCCGAGGGCATTGTCGTTCTAAGTGGCGATCCCGGACGAGCATACTCGGCCTCACAAGGTATGGAGGCCCTGGCTGATTACTCTTGCCGAAGCGTACCTGACCTGGAACATCCGAACCTTCAGAGGGTCTTTGTTAATCGCGTGCTCCCGAAGGCTTGAAAAACACCGAATTAATGCCTTTTACCCACAGGGAAGAGTAATTTGGACAAAAATATAGGTATGTCCGTTTGCATTAACCAGATAAATCAGGTTTAATAACAGATCTGTTCAGCAACGTAACTGTGCAGACTTAATACAGGAAATATCAGATAGGAGTAACGCAAGGAAATCATTGTGACAGAAATAGACAAGCCAACCGCGTTCCATTTAGACCGACCCCTGGACGGGGAAACCTTCAAAAAGGTCCTGGCAGATGCGGGGTATTCGCAGACGGCACTGGCCGAGACCTTGGGCATATCGTGCGCACATGAACGGCAGGATGTCGAGGTTGTCTATCGGCGAGTCAGAACGGACAGCCCATATAATATCCTGGTTCAACTGTTTTGGCTTGGAAGGGCAGTCTCTGAATCGGTCCTTTATGAGAAGTTACCGGGCCTTAATGTCGAGGAGTTGGTAGGCACCGGTTTGCTGAATAGTCAAGACGGAATAGTCCGGTCTAATACTAAACTGGCACCCTTCTATGACCTGTTACTGGTGAGCGATTTCGGGTCGGAAATCCATCGTGAATTGTCGGCTGACCATGTCCTTGGCGTGGGCGCCGCATCTGTGACTCTTGGAAGTTTGACAGTACGCCGAAAGGTCAAAACTGCGCTCGACATTGGCACCGGCGCCGGCATACAAGCGTTTTTAGCTGACCGCCACGCCGATCACGTCATCGGGACGGACACCAATCTACGGGCGTTGAACTTTGCCAGGTTCAATGCCAAGCTAAACGGAATAGATGGCATCGAATGGCGTGAGGGTAACCTTTATGAGCCGGTTGCGGGCCAGAAATTCGACCTGATCGTATCGAATCCCCCCTATGTGATTTCCCCTGAGTCCCGGTTTGTCTTTCGTGATACGAATCTGCCGGGCGACGCTGTCTCAGAACAAGTGGTGCGCGGGGCCGGGGAGAAGCTGACCGAAGGGGGTTTTGCCTGTATATTGTTCAATTGGCATCATCAAGACGAAACGGACTGGGATTCTCGACCGAAAAGCTGGATGTCGAATACCGGCTGTGACGGCTGGCTGATATGTTTCAATACCACAGAACCCTTAACCTACGCGGCCGACTGGCTGCGAACCAGTGTTGGGCAAAATTCGCCGGACTATGGACGGTATCTGGATGAATGGATGGCGTATTATGAACAGATGGGGATTGGGCGGATCAGTGCCGGCGGAATCATTATGCGAAGGCGAAGCCAACAGCCTAATTGGTTCCAAGCCCACGCGATTGATAAAGGTCGCTGTACCGGCTCTTGCGGAGACCAGATTGAACGTATATTTGCTGCCGAGGATCTACTTCAAACCATCACTGACGACCGGCAGTTGCTGGAGCAGCGTTTCCTGTTTGATGAACACCACCGCCTGGAACATCAATTAGCAATTCAGGATGGCCGTTGGGCTGTCAATAGTGAGCACCTTTATGCCTCTGAGGGGATTCCATTTGCCGGGAATATGGACATGTATATTGCGAACTTGCTGGCCGGCTGTGACGGCCGGCGAACCTTACGCGAGCTTATCGAGGCAGTGGCTTCTCGAATGCAAACCGACCCGAAAACAGTAACTCCAGCCTGTTTAGCCACCGTTCGCAAGCTCATGCAGGCCGGGTTTCTAAGTTCAGCTATTGAGCCTGAGACGGCGAATCCATAAGAAGGTTGGCAGGGGCCCGCAGTTTCTCAAGATTGAGATGGCAGATGTACCTGGACAGAGGACTTTATCGGCGTGAAGTTCTTCGGCGTATCAGTTGTTTGGCATTGGCGGCGATATCTCAGGGAAACAGGATAATGAAGCAGAACAATCTGAAAGCTTGCTGTTTTGCCGGCGAGAGTGGTTGGAGTAGATATTACTGTTACCACCAGAACTTTCGAAGAGCAGAATTTGTTTTTTTTGCTGTGATGGAACAAGAACACGTGTAAAACACCCAAGCAAAATAGTTGCATTTACAGGGTATAGTTGGTATATTGGACTAAAATCGAAACGCGTAGCTGGTAGTCAAGTTCTTTATATCTGGAACGTCAGATCGCGCAAGAAGAATACTATATGAATTGTTTTGGAATCGGTTTCGTGTCTGATAACTGAGAAAAAATATAGTAAAATGCATCACAGCGGGAAATGAACACTCTCATTTGTCCAAGAAGATAATTAAGTATGGGCTAATTCATGCCAGGAATAGTAATGCCAAGAGGAATTAATCCGAGTGGACCGACCTCGAAGAAAAGGCCACGGGGGCCGATAGGTATCGACTTTAGTGATTCGCTCGTTTTGAAAAAAAGGCCACGGGGGCCGATAGGCCTCGAGCCATTGGGGAAAGAAAGCCAAGGCGGATATTCGATTGCTTTCTCAGGGAACAGTTTCGTGCTCGGCATGTTTATTACCGAAGCCTGTCAGCAACTGCCTGGGACTACCTTGTACGACCACACTGCCAAGTTTAAAGCGGCTGCCGAGCGAGAAGTAGAATTGGGCAAGTCCGGCTTTCTTAATAAGGAAGGCCGCGCAGCCGCGAAGCGGATAGAAAAAAACCTCAAAAACCCTATCTCAACCGATGTCAAAG
>CAYTND010000001.1:0-25027 GCA_964438965.1 uncultured Pirellulales bacterium | reverse complement strand
AAGAGGCCCTAATCCGGTTTATCCACTCGGCCAACTGCTCGTGCGTAATATCCTCGCCCGGCAGATTAAGACGCAGCTTGCCGGCTACGATATTTGCCTGGCCCACATAGTAAAATATGAATCTGTCCGTAGGCTGAACGGCGGCTGCGAGGGTTTTTATCGTCTCTTTTAAATTTTCGGCATTCGATATATTCAAACCTTTGCCGACCGATGAGTTATCAGCGACCAAAACGCTTAGCCGAGCAGGTTTGAGCTTGGCATTATTAAGGAAAAATCTGCGAAGGTTTATCACAACTTTGTCCTTAGCGAGGCGCTCTTTCGGGTCTTTATTTATTCCGCCAATAATCATCGCATAGGTGTTTTTAGTCTCTGCCGGTTTAGGGCGGTGTTCAACAGCGGCTGCTGAGGCACCCTTGGGTGTCCCGGCAACTGCAGAGCCGCTTGCAATTATTAAGAGGATTACAATTATTGTCCTTTTCATATTAGTCGTTGCACCTTTCAAACAAGGCCAATCGCCCGCCTTAGAAACCAGTTGACACCAAGAAGCATACACAGGACCAAAAGCAGCAGCCAACTGGGCCAGATACTTGCCATCCTGCGTGAACTGTATGTCCGCGTTTGGGCCTCAAACATCTGCGTAATGTTTTTATCAATATCGCCGGCGTAGAGATACCTGGCATTGAGTCTTTTTGCAAGCGCCCGGAGAAATTCTTCGTCGAGCTCTACATTAGCCATTTCAGTTTGAGCCGGAGGCAGATTCACCGCAATGGTTTTTTCGCCGAGGAAGATACCATTAACTTCGGCCTGGGCCGTTGCTACAATTGTCTGGTCTTTAGTATCCTCAATTTCTTCGACATAATATCCACCTCCAAGCTCATTCATACTCGAAACTTCGTCTGCGATGTTAAGTAGCACGTTAGCACCGGTAACAGGGACAAACGATTTATCGCAGACATACGCACTAAACTTTATTTTATTTGCCTGGTCGGTTGGGCGTTCTGCAAATAACCTGACGCCCGCTTCAAGATTTGTTATCCTGCCCACATAGGCGGTCAATCCGGCCATAAGTTTGTAGAGCAGTCCGCCCTGGAGGTCTTCACGATACCAGAGGAAGAGTTTTGAGGCATTAAGCAGACAAACCCTGCCACGGCCGACCCGATGAACGGAAATTATCGGTGTGTCTTCTACAAGAGCCAGCGTAGTGGCGGCGGGCTTGGTGTTAATGATTTGGTAATAAGCTGAAGCCGGCTCATCGTAGTCTTTCAACTGTGCAGGGCTGATAACTTTGCTGTCGATTCCCTCAAGTGTGAGCTCTATTTTTCCCGGACTATGCTGCTGAATTGCCGGTTCGTCGGGGTCAAGGATTACGGGGATAAGGGCTTTTGCCTTTTTGTTCCTCCAGGCGAAAAGCCCGAATTCGGCTTTGCCCGGAAGCAGGATAAGTCCGCCACCTCTATCAACCACGAAACTATACAGACTGTCAAGTTGCGTCTTGGTCAAACTGTCCAGGTTGCATGAGCCAAGAATTATAATGTCGTACTTATAAAATCCGTCCCGGTTGTCGGGCAGTTTGACATAGCCAGACCTTTTGTATGCGTCTTCAGATAATGCGGGTGTTTTGATGACATCCAATGCTAAATCCAATCGAATCTTAGTGTCTCTGGCCAAAGCCTGCCGAACCTTGCCTATATTGAAACTGGCTTGCTGTGAGTAGAAAAGAACTTTGAGTCTGGTTTCTTCAACAACCTCTACCATCGTGCTGCGAATGTTGTTTGCCAGGTTTACTTCCTGTTCGACGGCTTTTGCCCGAGCCGAAAGAGTGTAGCTGCCCAGCCTTTCTGCGCCGACCGCGAACTCGACCGTTACATCTTTTGTACCCAAAGACGAAGAAGAGCGTCTTCGGTTCTTTTGCGCAAACGTGTCGGTGGGGAACTGTCTCGAATCTATCACATAATCGTCTTTGAGCAGTTCGATTGTTACAGGCTGATTTTGCAGATTCTTAGCGGTAACAACAACCTGTACCTTACAGGCCGTATCAATCGCAATCCGTGATGGTGCACTTATTGATTTTATTGCTATGTCAGATTGTGGGGCCCGGGAGCCGATACCGATAAAGAGAAGTTGAAAATCCTCACTGCGAAGGGGTAAATATGTGTAAATATTTTTGTCGTCGGCCTGGCCATCCGTGAAAATAACAGCTCCTGTAACCTTGCTTTTTTTGACTGTCTGGTTTTCGTCAATGTTATCCGGCGTTTGGAGGTTGTCAGTCTGCGCATTTTCTGTGGAATGAGCTTCGTCTGCAATGTCATATTTGCACAGCATTTCAAGAGTGCTGTACATATTTGTCTGCGAGCCCCAGCGTCGCAGGAAATCCGAAGAGCCGCTGTGATAGGCCCGGCGGTCAAATCCGAAGATTTTATAATCGGGTCCATCCGGGTCGAGAGGATGAAATATTTCTTCAAATATATTAAGCGCTTTATCCAGCCGCGTTATTTGCTTATCTTCAACGACCGACATACTTTCGCTGGTATCAAATAACACCAGCACCGAATTCTTCGAGACTGTCTCGCTGGCTTTAGGTCGTGACGGATTCCACAATATCAACAGCAATATTACAATCGAAACGTATTGCAGCAGAATCAGCGGCAGCCTGTACGGTTTTAGTTTTGCTTTTTGCAGCTCGCCTGAGCGGAAGGCAAAAGTAATCAGCACAGCAAAGATTATCAAAAGCAGGCCCGCAATAAGATGTCCCGGATAGTTTACAAATATCATTTTTCCACCGGTTTTTGTTCGAATTTAGCCGCGTTTTCAAAAAACTCATTCTCCTGCCCATAAAACTTCACATCAGAAGGTTCGTCTTCAATCAACTGCTGCCGGTACTTTTTGGCATTTAGAGCAATAGACCAGAATTGTCGAGCCATTTGTCTTGCTGCTTCTGCGGGGGCCAGATTCGGATTTCTGGTAAAAACGTGAGCTGCTCCCGATGGGGAGCCCTTGCCTTTGTTTATGGTGGCCCACTGGGTTTCCGGCATCCTCTCAAGCAGACGCTTTGCCGCTTCGAGCCGGGCTAACATTTCCTCACGCTCTATGGGTGTAACAGACTCATCGAGAGCATCTGCATCCTCAGCGAGCTGCTCAGCCATTTCCTGAGCCTTTTGCGCGACTCTTTGTTCGTCGCTGAGTGTAAGCTCATCGTCAAGTGCCTCTTTAGCAAGGTCCAGCTCACGCCTGGCTGACTCCATCAGTTCGACAGCCTCATTCGATTTTCTCCGGTCTATATCCGCCTGGTAGCGTGCCTCGGTCAGCCTGTCTTGAAAGTCATCCATTTTTGCAACAGCCTCGTCCAGGTGCTTTTGTGCTTCAGCTCGTCCTTTATTTGGGCCGCTTTCTGAGATTTCCGGCAACTGCTGCAAGTCCCGTTTCAACTGCGAAACCTGCTCCTGCAGTGCTCGCTGTTTGGCCTGGAGCATTCTTAGCCTGGCTTCGACATTAGCGGTGCTGCGTTGGCCGCTATCCTGCCCTTGTGCATCCCCTCGGGCTTCGGCAGCACTTTTTCCACCGCCGGGACCCTGACCATCCGAAGCACTTTTGCCTTTTCCGGAACTTTGGCCTTTAGTCCGTAAGGACTCCATAGGAGAACCGCTTTGGCTTCCAGCAGCATTTTGCTTGTCGTCGGCGCCGGGACTACCTGAAGCACTTTTGCCTTTTCCAGCACTTTTACTTTTTGAGGCACTCTGGTTCTCGGCAGAATTCTGCTTGCCGTCGGCACCGGGACCGCCTGAAGTACTTTCGCCTTTTTGATCAGCACGGTCTTTGCTTTGCTGCTTGGCGCTTGCTTTGTCCTGACCCTGTTTTTCGGCACCGGTACTTGATGGTGACTTGCCATCCGCCGTTTTTTCTGCAGACTTTTTCTCTTTGGTCTGCTGTTCGAGAAAGTTCTCAAAAGTCGTTTTCAAAGTCTTCTGCTCCCGGGTCAGCTTCTTTAACTTTTGCTGTAATTTTTTCAACTCAGCCGTGATGCGCTCTTTCTCATCTTGCGAAAATTCCAGCATTTCCTGAAGTTTAACGCTGTCGGGCTTTTGCGCTTGCTGACCCTGGCCGCTCTCGGGTGGATTCAACTCCAGGTCCAGTTCGAGGATGAACTTACGCAAAACGCGATAAGCGTTCTTTTCAGGTGCTATCGCTGAAGCAGCATTACGCTCAGCTAAATATTTGCCTGCCTTCTCATAATATACGAGGACCGTATTGAGAACAGCTTTGTGAAGCTCGTTAAATCCATACTCTGAGTCGTCACGGATAAGTGCCAATTGCCCGGCACAATACAGAACGTCATTGTTTATGAATTCCAGTCTGGAGCGGTCCTGCTCGTTCAGATTTGATTTGCCGGCAATGACCCAGGTTTTCTTAAGTATTGCTCGTGTATATTCGAGAATATTTAAGAGCTCCACAGGAGCTCCACCCACTCCCTGTCCCGGTCCTCCTCCGGGTTTCGGACGCCAATTCTGGCGATATGGCCTGACCTCGATAAAATACATATCGCTCCTTGAAGTTCGTTTTGCCAGCGCTGAGCCGGTGTCGATATCCGTCGCCCGGGCATAGAACAGGATGCTGTCGCCCACAGTCAAACTGTACTTTTCCAACTCAATTGTGTGGGTGAATTTCTTGCTCCTCGCTCCTTCTTCAACGGAAACTATCACTTCGGCGGGCTGTTGGCCGGGTATCTCCAGGCACATCTTTACAGAATCCAGGCCGAAGTCATCGGTTACCTCGAACGTAATCGGCACGCTCGCAACGTCAGTCGCCAGATAATCGCCGTCCGGCGAAATCAGCTTGAACTTCGGAGGTTCATCGGTTTTTACTCTCACCTCCAAACCGGGTACGTCGTCGTTTGCCAGACCCTGCTCGTTGACAAGATTAAATTTGATAGAGCCACTTGTATCGGCAGTAAAACTATAGCTGAACTGTTGCGCCCCGTTTAATTGCTTTGTGAGCTGCTTGCCGTCCAACCCTGTTACCACAACCTCTTTGAGCTCATCAGTGGTCTTCACGTTCAGTGTAACATCGCTCCGTTGAATTACTTCCAGAGTGTTGCTCTCAATCTGCTCGGTATAAGGTCTGACCCACTTTCTTCTCGGCGGCCTTTTTGGCAGTGCAACGTTGGCCATCATGCTCTCTATCCCGGGCGGCCGGCAAATGCTTAACTTATGCCAATCTGTGGAAGCTGAGCCCGTTTCAAATCGATATTTGAACCGGCCCATTTGTGAGAAAGATTTAGATGCCTCAAATTTTGGTGTTTTTTCTTCGTCAAAATCCGGTCGTACCTGCATCTCTTCGGGTTCGGCCTGCCGGCTGTTATCTTTGGTCTCAGGTTCGAGGTCAACCAGCACCAGCTTTCCAAATTCCGGCACGCGACCTTTAACCTCGGCTGCAAATGTTACCACAGAGTCAGTTCCAGCAATAATGTCCTTCGTTATCGATTCCAAACTCGTCGATGACAACGGCTCAACAGAAGCCAACGGACGTGTGAGCCGGGCAAAGTATGAAGAAAAGTAAACATAGTTATCGTGGACATAAAACCCGGCAGCGGCAAGGCCAAACAGAACAATTGCTGCAAGAGCATATCCCTGCCATTTTTCAACAGTCGAATCAAATTCGAATGTTTCACTGTCTTTATCCACATCCAAAACAAGCTGCTCAGCGAGGGCCCTGGAATATGGATAATCCTGTTTGTTCTCGTAGTATTCGATGGCCGTGACAAGCTGCTGGTCGAAACTTCTTATGTTTTCGATGTAATTTGCGGTTCCACTGAAGGATACGTGAACAAGCAGCCATTTCGTCAATCTGTATAATAAAAGAACAAGCCCTGCAAGCAGCAAAATAAACGCTATGGTTCTGCCAATTTCGTCAAAGTTCCTCCGATGGTCAAGCCATGCATAAACGCCGACGTACATCGAGACAAAAACCAGACACAACGCCGCTACTTTGAGAACAGCAAGCGTCACTAACCATCGTCTTACCTTCGCGACTCTGGTAACAAGAGCGTCGAGTTTGTCTTCCACGTTTTCAGCCATATTTAAACCTTATCTATCGCTTCAACCTGTTTGCGACAGCCGGTTCTGCTAACAGCAGAAGAATTATCGTCCAGGCAAAATACTTCCAAATTGGTGTACGTTTCCTGTTGTTGAGAACTTCGGCCGCAGATACGGTTCTGTCTGTGCCGGCCGGAAAGAGCCTGTTCATAATATCAGCCAGTTCAGAAGCTACCGGTTTAGTCATATCGGTTTCACCCTCCGGCAGATTTATTCCTGCCCATATTGTTGGCTTGCCTAATGTTTTTACCCATCCGATGCCGGCTGGGTCAGGCACCAGTAAAAAAGAATCCGCTGCGGCTACACGGCGTTTCTTGCCATCACAAGTCTGAACCCAAAATTGCTTTTGCCCGGCAAACGACGCTTGTTTCTCGGAAAGCGGCAACATTACCTGCTCATTACGCGCAAAACAATACTCGCCAATCTGGCTATCTTTTCCCAATAAATACCGACAAAAAGCAACCGATGCATTTGACTTGGTCAGTGAGCCAAGTGAATCATCAACGCTGGTATTGACAAGGATAGAGATGCCGACGCCAAGGCGCTTAAGATAAACAAAGCCAAAGCCATTCTGGAATTGCCACAAACACTTGCTGTCAGGATGCTGTTGACATTCCAGGTAGCCCTTTAAGAGAATCTTGTCGATTCTGTAATTTGACAAAGACCTGGCAGCAAAATTATCTACTCCAAAAGCCCCGCTGTCACACGGATTCGGTTGCATATATGTTCGCTCGTAAATACATTTCCCCGGCAGAGCCGCAAGAACATCCCGCTGCCACAACTGCCTTGTCGCCTCAGTTGCAACCCCGTCTTTTACAAAGCAAATGAATCTGCCCCCGGCCTTGATGAAACCTCCTATGTTCGATGCAAAATAAGCCAGCCGTTCCGCCACCTCCGAGCAGATGACCACATCGGCCCAGCTCAAATCCGAAAGGGCAAAATCATCAACCAAAATATGCTTGATTTGTAATGTATCGTATAAACTCTTTCGTGAGATGGTGTCCATTGCAGTTTTGAGCAAAAACATCTCATCTTGGCCGTTGCCGACCAAAAGAACATTAACCTTTTTATGGCCGGGTCTGGAAACCCCCATATAAAACGTATCGTCCTCTTTAAGGCCGTCGCCCGCTGACAGGCTCAATTCTACAGGTAAGAAAAACTGCTCCTGCCCGGCAGCACCAACTTCAATCTGCACCTGACAGGTTCTGCGCTGTTTTGCGAACAGACTTATATCTACCGGGGCCGATTTATTTGCCCTCGTCTTAGCTGTTAACCGGCGATTCTGCTCAACCTGGCCGTAATTGGCGACAGTAACATTTACGGTTAGCTTACCGTCGGCAATGCCGATAACATCGGCGTTTATTATCGCAGCATTGTTGACAGGCTTAGGTGAGATAATCGGCTTGTAATCTATTTTATCAACAACGGCAGGTTTTTCGGAATCGACAAACTGCTTCAGCGTTTTGGGAGTAAAATCACTTAGCACAAGAACCGAAACCTTGTCATCCAAATGCTCTGTACGACTGACTCTATCCAGACTCGAAATAAAGTCACCGACATTTGCGCTGCCAGTTTCAATTTTCAAGGCCTTAACCTCGGCCAGTGCCTGTTCTTTACTCAGGCCCTGTGACCAATCTCCCGAGGCCAGAGCACAAATATTGAACAGAGCATCGGTCTTTGCGGAACGAATATAATCAATCGTTGAATCTATCAGCTTGTCGAAATAACTTTCCGTCCCATCGGTATATGCCATTGACATCGAATTATCCAGACCAAGGCAATAAACGGATCTGGTCTGCTGTGGTTTGCGTTTAGTATGTAGCATCGGCCGGGCAAAAAGCATGGCAATCAAAACAATTATTGCGCAGCGAAACAGCAATATCAGCAAGTCGCGCAGCTTTTTCCGGGACTGGCTCTCAATCTGACCGGTATGCAAAAACCGAAGCATTGTGAACGGCAATCGTCTGAACCGCGGCTTCGCCAGCAGATGAGCAATCACAGGCCCGGCTACTGCGAGCCCGCCGAACAAAAATATCCACTGTATAAAGCTCACATCATTCTCTTTCGCCTGGCTAAGTACGCTATCAACGCCCTATCGAGAGGCTCGGAAGTATCAAGAAGACAATAATCGATGTTACTTTTGCCGGTGGTTTTTTCTATGTCATCGATGAACTCTGCCACGCGCATGCGATAGCCGTCTCGCAAAGACTGCGGAAAGGCACGTATCTTAGCTTTCGATTCCAAATCTTCAAATTGAATCAGCCCTTCGTAATCAAGATTAAGCTCCTGATGGTCCATCGTGTGAAAAACAATCACGTCATGTTTAAGAAATTTCAAATGTGCCAGGCCTTTGTAAATGTCGTCTTCGTCGTCGAGTAAATCGGAAATCAGAATGATAAGACCTCGCCGTTTTGTGGTCTCGGCGATGGTATGAAGAACACCGGCAAGGTTGGTCTGGCCTTCGGGCCTGTTATATTGCAGGGCCGCCAGGATTATGTTTAGATGCGTGCGTTTTGACCTGGGCGGGATGTACTTTATCACTTTCTCAGCAAACAATACGAGCGATGTGCTGTCACTTTGGCTGAGCATCAGATAGCTCAAAGCCGCCGCAAGAAAAGACGCATAATCAATCTTCCTGACCCGGCCGTCTCCGGCAAATGACATACTTTTGCTGGTGTCCAGCAGTATGTAGGCCGTTGTATTTGTCTCCTGCTGGAACTGCTTAATATACAGTTTGTCGCTGCGGCCGAAAACTTTCCAATCGACAAATTTCAGCTCATCGCCGAGATGGTATTCTCTGTGGTCACTGTATTCAACACTGAACCCGTGGAACGGGCTTGGGTGCAGCCCTGAAAAGAAGCCTTCCACTGCACAGCGGGCGACCAGGTCCATATTCGCCAGCTTGCTCAGAAATATCGGGTCAAGATATTTACGGCTTTGCTTCACTGTCTTGCCCCATCAAATGAATTCCCACAGGAATCCCTTTCCCCGCCCGTCGTGGCGTGGCCACGCCGCAACAGGCCGGTCGTTGTGCGGGCTATTTGGGCAATGGTACATTCTCAACGAGGTCGTCAAGAATCCCTTCGACGCTGATACCGTCGGCCTCGGCATTGAAATTGGGAATAATACGATGCCTGAGCACAAGTTTGCTGACAACTCTCACATCGTCAAAGCCCGGCGTAATGCGTTTGTTTATCAGTGCCCTTGCCTTTGCGCCGAGCGTCATAAACTGTCCTGCCCTCGGGCCGGCCCCCCATTTGAGATATTTCTTAACCATCGGGGTGGCAAGCAGGTCGCCCGGCCTGGTCGCACGGGCCAGCCTGATGCAATACGCTATCACCATATCACTGACAGGGGCCATTCGAACAATCTCCTGAAACAGCACCATATCATTCCTGTCAAGCACTTGCTGGACGGACATCTTCTTGCTCGTCGTGGTTTGCTTAACTATCATGTGTTCTTCCCTGGCTGTGGGGTAGTCGATATAAATCATAAACATAAACCTGTCCAGAGCAGCCTCCGGTAACGGATATGTCCCCTCCTGCTCGATGGGGTTCTGAGTGGCGAGAACAAAAAACGGCTCCTCAAGCTTGTATGTCCTGCCGACAACTGTAACTTCTCGTTCCTGCATCGCCTGCAGAAGTGCCGCCTGGGTCTTAGGAGGCGTGCGATTTATCTCATCGGCTAAAACCACGTTTGCAAAAATGGGACCTTTAACAAACTCATATCGCCTTTTCTTAGACTGTGGGTCTCTCTGGATAATGTCGGCGCCGGTTATATCCGAAGGCATCAAATCGGGCGTGAATTGAATTCGGTTGAACGACAGCCTCATTGCATCCGATATCGCCTGCACCATCATCGTCTTGGCAAGACCAGGCACTCCCTGAATGATACAGTGTCCTCCGGCAAGCATACAACAAAGCATCGGGTCAATCACCTTGTCCTGGCCGACGATTACTCTGTGTATCTGTTGCTTTAAGCTGGCATAGCCCTTGTGTAAGCGAGCCATTAGTTGGCTCTCATCAACAGCTCCGCTTGCCTGTGCGTTTTTAACTCTTTGCCCGGTTACCTGTTCCATATCAGCCCTTCGCAATTTTGGTTATTACTAACCAGTCCACTAAAATTATAGATGCCAGATAACGAATTCTGTTACAAGAATTCCTTAACTTATATGAAACAGGCCTTGAGCTTGCCGTGTGTTTACACAATGTATTCTACTGAAAATAGCCGGAAATTTCCAGGAAATTATTACTTCAGCAAAAAACCTCCTGACGTTAATCCTTCAAGACTTCACTATTATAGACGGGAAAGGGGGTTTGGGCGCAACCTCTTTTGTAAATAAATTTTTCCGTCATTCTCTTGTATTCAAATAATTTCAAAAAAAGGCAGGTCTTTCGCACCCATTTCACCTCAAATGGGCTTCTTTTTACCAAAGGTTTTTGTTGGGTGTCCACCCGAATAACCTCGTCCACCTTGTCATTAAAGAACTTACGTAAATTTGCTTCGTGCAACTAATTATATTATCTTGGCCATACAGACAGACTCGCTACGGACAGAATCGGGCTTTGGGAAGTATCACTCAGCCGGGGTGTGGAATCAAACACTGACTATGCTGCCAAATGGGAGACATCAGACATGATGTTCTTTTATCCCGGGCTTGTGGACCTTTCCGAGCTGGGGACCGGCCCCCTTGCTCCCAAAATGAAACCTCCCGATGGGATTGGTGGATTGGATCCTCGTAAGCATGCATCAACCAAAGTGGGCGAAAAGAATGTCGATTTGGCTGCCGAAGCCATCGGTAGGAAAGCCAAGGAGCTGCTGGAGTCGCTGCCGAAAGAACAAAGATAGTTCAGACTTAAATCCGTTAGCCCCGGAGACTGGTGGATGATCTGAACATTCTTTGCTACGATGGACAGCGAACAAACAGATTACCTCAGGGACCACCTCTGGACACGCCAGAAAGAGAGCGGTCGCTTGTATTTTATAGGCAAGGTGAGTGTTGAGAGAAAACTCAAAGGCGAGTTATTCCGTCCTGCTCCCAATCGAGAGCAGATGTGAATATGTTCGCAGGTACATCTTATCACCGGCAACCGCGGGGGTAGCCTGGCTCTTTTCACCTAATGAATTGACCGCCAACAACTCGTAGGTCGGGGCCGCCTTAATAACGACAACTTTGCCCTCTCTGTTGATACAGTACAGTAAACCGTTGACCCATATCGGAGATCCGTAAAACTTGCCGCCCGGTTTTTCGCACCAGAGCACATCACCGGTGTCAATACGCAGGCAACTAACATCTCCTTGGTCGTGAAAAGTAAAGAGCAGACCATCTTTAGCTAAGGATGTAGGAACATACGGAGCGGACTTTCCGGTGCATGTGTAAACCACCTCTGGTTGTTTGGGATTGCCTCCGGAGCCGGCTCGGACGGCCACTAACTGTTTCCCTGCCGAACCTTTGCCGCAAGCGCCGATTAGCAAATCACCCGCAATAACCGGCGAGCTAACAACTCGAGCCGGCAGCACCGATTGTAATTCCCATATTACCCTTCCTGTATGAGGGTCCACACCGGTCATTCCATGGGCCTGGCTGGTAAAAATCAATTGAGGTTCGCCTGTTCCCGGAGAGTAAACACAAGGTGTTGAATAGGATATCTGGCTGTTACTTCGCTCTCTTGTCCAGCGCGTTTGGCCCGTTGTTCGGTCGAGGGCAATCCAGGCACTTTGGTATTCTTTACCACCTTCCCAATGCTCATGAGTAAACACCACGATATCATTAAAAAGCATGGGTGAGGTTCCCGGCCCAAACCGAGAATATATCCCTGGGAAAGTGCGTTGCCAGATTTCATGGCCGCTATGGTCAACAGCGGCGAGAATCGTCTCCTTGCTTGTTTGCCAGAGGACGTAAATGTGGTCGGCATTTACAACAGGTGTAGCAGCAGCGAAGCTGTTGTCTCGATGGTGGCTATAGGCGGTGAGCTTATATTGCTTTTTCCATAACGTATGGCCATCGGAAACGTCAAGGGCCAAAAGTATACCTCCAGCCGACTCAGGATTCTCACAGGTCACAAACACCTTATCCTCCCAGATCACCGGTGAACTGTGGCCTCCTGCCGGCAGTTTCACCTTCCAGTTGAAATCCTGTTCTGTCCATTTGACCGGAATTGTTTGAGCCTGACTTATCCCCTGGCCATTCGGGCCACGGAACCGGGTCCACTCGTGTCCCTGCACAACGGAAGTCAATAATATGCCAAAAAGCAAAGAAAAGCCCCGCCCTGCTGTTCTGTTTATCATGTCCAGTCCTTGTTTTTCAAACGTTTTAGTTTCTTCTCGAAACCGGTGGCTTTACTACCGAAGCATCCTTTCCGGCTTCACAATGTTCTCGAATTTATATTTTAGCAGCTAATGTGGTCTCCTTCAATCTCTTTTGATACAGAGATTATAGCAGAAAGTGGGTAAAATGGCGAGTGAGGAGCCCAAGGGCGTAAATGTCTATTTTGTAATAGGTTAGACTAAATGTCACGTGGTACTATTGGCCCTTGACAAGCGCAGCTTATCTCCTTAAATAACAATTTGTCCTAATTATTATTAAGAAGGGCTTGGGTTTGACGTGCTGGACAGAGGTTGGTTCCACCCTTGGAACGCTTAAATAGCACAATAATATATATCGCCAAATGAGGCAAGGAAAAATTACTCAAACTTCAACTTTTCTTGAGACATCTTTATAGGACAAATTGGTCTTGAGGAGTATCAGAATCCATGACTTAAAGTCCAGCCAGCAGCTTGCTTTACCACGATTGATTGTGTTATAATTATGGGCAGACAAACATACCAGCGAAACTCATTATCTCTCTTTGAAAGAGATGGTCAAAAGTTATGCGCAGAGCAAATGGCTTTACATTAATAGAGCTTTTGGTGGTGATTGCTATCGTCGCCTTATTGATGGCAATATTGATGCCAACCCTCCAGAGAGCCAGAGAGCAGGGCCAGCGGGCGGTTTGTCTGAGCAATCTAAAGCAAATAGGCTTGGCATGGATTCTGTATGCGGACGACAACGACGATAAACTGGTCAGCAGCGAGGCAGGCGGCCAGTGGAGGAGCCAGTTTGGTGAGCCCTGGGTGGGCGTGACCTGGGCGTCTGGATGGACCCAGGGTGGACAATTACCTGAGAATGACCAGGTAAAGGGGATTAAAGCCGGCGCATTATGGCCCTACGTCAGAGAGGTGCAACTCTACAAATGCCCTACGGGATATCGGGGGGAACTGATGACATACGCCATGATGATAGCCTGCAACGGCAGGTCCGTAGAAGGCAGTCCTGTTTTCAAAAAACGGATGCTCATTCCACAGCCGGCTCAGAGGCTCATCTTCATCGACGAAGGTCTATCAAGCCCTGACGCCTACTCCACAAGGTACAGCGAGCCCAAGTGGTGGGACCAGCCGGTCACAAGACACGGTGACGGGACCAATTTTGCTTATGCGGATGGACGCGCCGAATACCACAAGTGGAAGGGTATTGAAACGATCAAGCAGGGACGTGATAACGTACGGACTTGGGTGGGGCTTTTCACTCCTGCAACGGAGGAAGGCAAGGAGGATGTTCAATGGATCCAAAGGGGCATTTGGGGAAGCCTCGGATACGATGCATTCTGAACGATTGTTACGGAGGTGTAGTATGCCAACTCAAGACAGAACCTTAACTGGAGCTAAGAAAAGGGGGAATTATGAAACTTTCGAAAAGAAAATTTGGCGAACAAGCTCGTTTCAGAGGGTCCAAACTGGCTCAACGAACAAATTTGCATGGTGGTACGATTATTAACCTTGTCTTTGCTCTAATTGTTTTTGGGCTTCTCGGCTTGGGGATTTGGTGGATTATCAAGAGTTTAGGTCAGGCAGGACAGCAATATACTCAAACCATGATAGATACAAAATATACCGCCATAACGGTGAAGTGCCAAACAAACCTTCGAGCAATTGGACAGAACATACAAATTTACGCCATCAGCAACGATAGATTTCCACCATCATTCCAAGCATTAGTGGAATGGAGTGGAAGTACACAGTTATTTAAATGTCCAGCTCCTGACGCCGGGAAATATGTTTACATTCCTGGTCAAAATGGTGGCATGTCACCTGCGAACGTTCTTCTTTACGAACCTAAACCTGTCCATGATGGACACTGCAGCGTATTGCGGCTGGGTGGGCAGATTGAATTGCTAACTCCTGAACAGCTTCAACAAGCTGTAGCACTAACGATGGCCAGTCTCAGATGAGATCAAAGGCTCAACGCTCCGGACGATTCGGCGCAGCCAAGTTCTTTGTCGATACGGTGATTTTGTGCTGAAAAAAGGGTCTGGATTTTATCTCCAGGTATTAATAGCGGGGGAGGATTTCGACCCTACGACCTTGCTTTCACCTCTGGACAATACGGCGTTCTTCTTCCTTTGCAAGCAAGGAGCGGTTGCACACACGGACAGTTATAGATTCTCATAGAGCTTGAGATTTCGAAAAGTAGTATTATAATATTATATTACCTAATGGCATATATGAATCTTGTGAGCAGACAGGAGAAACGATCATGAATAAGCCGAAAATGAAACAAACTAAGGTGTTATCAAGGCGTACGTTTTGCCGGTCGGCGATTACCGCGGCCATGGCGCTTCAATTTTCCAAACAATCAACCGAGGCATCGGGGATGAAGAATAGAGTTAAATTCTACAGGAACTTGGCGCCAGGTCACATCGGCGTGAAGGCCAATCAGCGGCAGGCTCTGGAGTATGCAGTGAAATATGGCTTTGACAGTATCACGCCAAGTCTGGGCGAATTTGAGAACAAATCTACCACGGAGATTCGCGAATGGGTGGAGACAATGAAAGAAAAGGGAATTCGATATAGCACGGGTGGCCTACCTGTCGAGTTTCGCAGAGACGAAAATCGATTTCAGAGAGACCTTGCGCGACTGCCCAAACAGGCGAATGTTTTGAAGCAATTGGGCGTGAAACGTGTAGCGACCTGGATTACGCCCGGCCACAGGGAACTCACGTACCTGCAAAATTTCGAGCAGGGCAAAAGACGCTTCCGCGAAGTGGCGAAGATGCTTAAAGATAACGGCATCCAGCTGGGTCTGGAATTCGTTGGGCCCAGAACCTCACGCGCGCGATACCGTTTTCCTTTTATCTGCACACAGTTGGGCATGATGGAATTGGTAAAGGCAATCGGCACAGGAAATGTAGGGCTTCTACTGGATAGCTGGCATTGGTACACCTCACATGGAACAGTGGAGGAACTGCTTAAGTTATCGAACAAGGATGTTATACACGTTCATGTCAACGATGCGCCGTCGGGTATCCACGTTGACCAGCAAATCGATAACCGGCGCGGACTGCCGGTAACCACCGAAGTGATCGATATGAAAGGATTTATCAACGCCCTGGTTAAAATCGGTTACGACGGCCCAGTCGAATGTGAACCCTTTGATAGAGAACTGCGCAGGATGGAAGACAATGCAGCATTGCAGAAGACCATCGAATCGCTTGACCGCTTGTGGAATCTGATTACGCTTTGACCAAGCCACGCGAGCAGTACGGCCACACCTCGGAGCGATACACCACAACTCCTCCTCACGCCTCGTTACTTTCTCCTCTCAAAGGGTGGATCACGAGATAACGCTATCCATCTAAGCAATGGAATTGCTCCCAAATCAAGTTTGTCGCCACGACACTGGCCGGATGTCTTCGATCTTGGACTTATCCAATTCAATTCCAAAGCCCGGTCGGTCCGGTAGTTCCAATATCCCATCCACAGGTCTGGGCCGGTGTTTCTCGAGGTCGTAGTAACTATGCATCTTCTGAATCAGGTACTCCACGAGGGGACAAATTTCTATCGGTTGGCTTGCGACTACATGCATGGCGGCATGTAGGCTGTGGCCATGTGGAATTACATTCACGCCATGTACTGATGCAAGTGTACATATCTTAACCAGTTCACTGACTCCGCCACACCATTCCGGATCGGCCTGAACCACCATGACGGCATCGGTCTTGAGGAACTTGTGTACATCCCATCGGCCGTAGAAATGTTCTCCCGTAGCCACTGGGATCGAGGTTTCGCGACTTAGCTCGATGAAAGCATTCAAATTGGCAGTCTGGAAAGGTTCTTCTATCCATCGCGGACGATATTGTTCTGCCCGTCTGGTCCAGGCCAAGGCATACTGAAGATCCCATTTCCAGAACGCATCAAACATGAGGTCCACATCGTCCCCCACGGCTTCCCGGAGTAAACGCACAACCGTCACATCTTTTTGAACACCCTCAGGGCCATGGCTGGGACCCCGGTCCCGTACAAACCACTTCTGATGCCGGTACCCCTGTTGCTTCAGCTCTTTGGCTTTCGCACGCAGAGCAGATGGTTCCTGCGAGAATCCTAAACAACTCGCATAGGCCCTAACCCTCTTGCGAGAACCACCGAGAAGTCGATAAACAGGCAGACCAAAGTAGCGGCCGCGCAGGTCCCAGAGGACATTGTCCACAGCACTGAGACCCATAATATAGTGGCTGCCGCGCGAGTGCCGATTCGCTCGAAACATCCCATCCCAATATGTTTCGTAGGCCAGAGGGTCCTGTCCAATTAGGCGCCGCTTAAAGAATCTATCAACGAACATCGCTGCTTCGTTGTCGATCGGACCATAGAGACCTGCCAAGCCTTCGTTGCTATGGACTTTCAAATAAAGAACCTTTCTCTTGTTCTTGCCTGTCACTTGGAGGATTTCCACTTTTGTGATTTTCAAGTCCGCTCGTTTACTTTGGGCAGCTGTTCCAACTATATTTGTAGCATGCATGAATTCAGCACGAGCACGAAGGTGAGGAACAACACCTAAAGTTGCAAGACTCGTTAAAAAACTGCGTCGCTTCATACAATCAACCATCTGTATCTCCTTTCGCCGAATTTCTGTAACTTTTTACACATCTAAGACTTACCTTTGTCATGATTCTTATCACTGCAATGGACCCCATATCTCGACCAACAAATCATGCAAGATTGGATTGTGCTCCTTGAGTTCTGCACGACAGAAGGGATAGAAGTCGTTACGATAGAAATAGGCCTCGGTTCCTTCTGCGAAATACTCCATTTGGTCACTCAGGCCGTAATGGAGAACCTTTTTGCCGTTGTAAAGAAGCACCTTTTCATAGATACCGGCACCCTGATTGGCCGGTGCGACTGGTCCAAAATCTGCACTAATGGTTGAGCTTCGTGGCTCACAGTTATATCACTACTTGTCCTACTTTGCTTGGCCATGAAACAGCTTTTTGGCGATCGCTCGGTTAGGCCTTCACGAAGCTCTACCCTATCGTAGCGAGCTGCTCTTTGTAAATCCTTCGTCCCTACACCGGGACTGTTGCTCATACCTCTTTCGGTAAGATATATGGGTGGCGGTATTGACGTGTCAAATAACCGTTCGCATCATCATCGTTTACGAACTTCTCAGCATGGGGATTAAACTCTAATTTTCGTCCGGTTCGAAATGAAATATTGGCAAGGTGACAAATCGAGGTGGACATGTGCCCTTCGAGAATGTCACAGTAAAGATCCTGCCAACGACGAGAACGAACGCAATCGATAAAATTCTCGAAATGGCTGACGGTTTCTACTTTACCTTCCCATTTCTCCATGGTTATAGCCGGCGTGTACTTTCGATCCGGAAAACTGACATTCGACGCGTGACGATTCACACCGTCAGCGTCTATATCCGGAGACCGCGGAATAAATTCACCTTTAAATGCCTCGTATTCATTTGCCGAACTCATATATCCTTTGTTCGTGTAGAAGAAATTACCGGTTCCAAGAATTCCACCGATTGGATTGGTGTACAGATTCGTGACCTCGATGTCCATGCACGATCCGTCGGCGTATTCTACAATAGCCGTCTGCACGTTCGGCGTTTCCTGATCGGAATCCCACACATAAAGTCCTCCGGCACAATGGACCTTGACCGGGTGAATCCTCTTGTTCATTCCCCATCGGGCAACGTCGATACGGTGAACGCCGGTGTTTCCCATGTCCGCTGTCGAAGTGTCCCAGAAAAAATGCCAGCCGTAATGGAAGCGATTCATGTTGAATGGCCTATATGGAGCCGGACCGAGAAAGAGGTCCCAGTGTACTCCTCTTGGAACAGCCGAGTCTTTGGTTTTGCCAATGCTCGCTCGTCCTTTGTAAATGATCGCTTTGGATCTGTACACGTCCCCCAGATTCCCTTCGTGCAGATACTTGACAGCACTGCGAGTAGTTGAACTACTTCGACTATTCAATCCCGCCTGGACTACTCGGTTGTATTTCCTGGCGGCCTGCACCATTTTTCGACCTTCCTCAATTGTGTAGGAGATCGGTTTTTCGACATAAACGTCTTTACCCGCCTGGCAGGCCCAGATTGTCATCAACCCATGCCAGTGATCGGGCGTTGCGATGGAAATTGCATCCACATCTTTATCTTCCAGGAGCTTTCGAATATCGTAATAAGTCTTTGGCTTATACCCGGCGATCTTTTCAACGTCCTTTACGCCTCGTGCGAACAATCTCTCATCAACATCGCATAGAGCGACAACTTTGACATTCTTCTGTTTAGCGAATTCTCGATAGTGCGCTCTTCCTCTCCCCCCAAATCCTACTACTGCGACATTGACCTGATTACTCGGCTTGTTCTGCGCAAATCCGCTTTTCACAACCGGCACAGCAACCATGGCCCCTACGGTCATTGCCGACTTCTTCATGAAGTCACGACGGTTTGATGATGACATGATGGCCTCCGTTAGTTTTATACCAATTTCATAGTTCAGGAGTATCGTTCCACTTATAGATATTTTTAAACGTTTTTACGTTTTTTGCAAAGAAATTTAAAAAGAGATAATGCTTGAGGCATTTATTGGATACAATAGCGGTGATTATGAGAATGATGAATGAGACACAGAGAAGTCCCTGCATGCTTATGTCGGTGGTGACCACCCTGGCGCTGACCGCGCTTACTATGTCTGCTCAAGCGAGACGGCAGCCGAAACCGCTTGTCGGCTTTCCAGTAGGCCGTGAGATGGACGAGATCACACCGAAGCGGTTCATCGTTGATCCTCCTACAATCGAGAACCTGGGCTTCCGATGGTACATCCAAGGTGACAGTAATCGAAATGCTTCGGTCACCGTCGAGTTTCGCAAGAAGGGACAACCAGAGTGGAAGAACGGCTTGCCAATGCTGCGCGTTCATCATGAGGTGGTTAACCAAGTGTACGGGCCGTATTACACGGGCAACTTGTTTGCCGGAAGCGTACTGTTCCTGGAACCGGCCACCAGTTATGAAGTCCGGTTCACCATGTCCGATCCGGATGGCGGCGCGCCGGCAGAGCCGAAGATCATTAGTGCGACAACACGGGCCGAGCCGAAGGCGTTCGAGGATGGATTCACGATAGAGACCACCCCCGAGAAGGGACTTATAGCAGCCTTCAGAGAAGCACAGCCCGGCGACGTAATTCTACTTCGCCCCGGTGTCTACAACGGACCGTTCTATCTGGAGAAGTCCGGCACAGCCGAAAAACCAATCGTCTTCCGTGGCCCAGCCGACGGCGAGGCGATCCTCGAAGGTGATGGTGTCGGCAGCAAATCGCGAATCGTGACGCTCAATGGAACGCATCACCTGCATTTCGAGAGACTCACCTTCCGCAGCGCTCAGACGGCTATTTACGCCGCAAAGCCCGGCGGGTCTGTTGGCTTAGTCGTCCGCGGATGCAGAATTTACGATGTGGTGTACGGTATCAACACCGGTTGTGAGAATTCCAGGAACTGGTACATCGCAGACAATGAGATTGTCGGTATCAACACGACATGGTATCCGCGACCGCGTGAGACCTACATGAGTCCGGGCCATACCGGCATCAACGTGTACGGCCAGGGCCATGTGATTTGCTACAACCTTATCACAGGATTCAGCGATTCAGCCGCGATCTACAACTTCGGCCCGCCCGTGGCTGACGTGACCAAGCACTGCGTGAACATTGACTTCTACAACAACGATCTATCCTGGGCGCAGGATGACACTTTCGAGGCGGATTACGGCTGCCACAACGTGCGGTTCTATCGCAACCGCTGCTACAACGCGCACACCGGCATGTCCACTCAACCGTTCTACGGCGGACCCGTCTATCTGATCCGCAACGAACTTTACGGAATCACCAGCCTCAGCTATAAGCTGAACAACTATCCCGCCGGCATCGAGGCCTACAACAACACGTCATGTTGCGCCGGGCAAGGCTTCCGTCCTCCGCCCATCTGGCAAAACGGGCACTTCCGGAACAACCTGTTTATGGGCGGCACGCAATACGCGATGGAGTCTGGCTCACCTACGGCCTACAGCACGATGGACTACAACGCCTATCGCCGCAACCAGTCCGAACTGCTGTTCAAATGGAAAGACCACTGGGGCAGCGTCGCGTATTACAATTCCATCGAAGAATTCTACGAGGCCACCGGTCTTGAGGAACACGGCATCCTGGCTGACTACGACGTCTTCGTGAGCGCTGCACCACCAGAGAAAGGCAAGACCTATGAACCCGGTGACTACGACCTGCGGTTGTATAAGAACGCCAAGGTCATTGACGCCGGCATCGCCCTTCCACAAATCACCGACGGTTTCGCCGGCAGGGCTCCGGACCTGGGCTGCTACGAACTCGGCCAGGAACTACCTCACTACGGACCGCGGCTGTCGCGCTGAAATCAAACTTCACTTCTATGAGATGGTCGTGTAAGAACTCATTTCTGTCATCAGGGAAATCTTCAAAAGAGACCTTGACACCTCGCTCGGATTCATCCAGAGCAAACTCATACTTCGGCGTACGAAGAAGGGTCTTCGGTAGCTCATTCACCTCTGTGGTTTTGACTAAAAATTCGCAGATTTCACTGCTTCTGAATATCGTATTCCTATTGGATGAGGTTTTTCTGGTGGACAGCTGTATCAGCGAGAGCAACCTACTTGAGTAAATATCCTAAGGTCTCGCGGATACCACACAGTAGAGTACGAAGATTTGTTAGAAGGTTTCCTATGGTATTCATGCTGCCAAGATAGTACAATTAATTGCATGTAGCAAGTTCACGTAAGTCCTAAGGATTGTGGGATTTTAGTGGGAGATAGACGAAATGACAATCGAGATGCTATCCATTCTTTCGCTGTTGCCCATTATTGCAGTGGCACTGTTCCTGGTCGTGTTGCGCTGGCCGGCAAGTCGGGCTATGCCGGTTTGCTACTTTGTAGCCGTAGGGCTGGCTCTGCTTGTGTGGAAGGTTCCTGGCGTACGGGTTGCCGCTGCTTCGGCCAATGGATTGGTCATTGCGGGAAAACTGCTTTATATCATTTTCGGGGCGATCCTGCTCTTGAACACGTTGCAGGAGAGCGGCGGACTGCGAGCCATCCGAAAAGGCTTTACGGACATTACGCCGGACAGGCGGATTCAAGTGATCATTATTGCCTGGCTGTTCGGCTCGCTTATGGAAGCGGTGGCGGGATTCGGCACACCTGCGGCGATCTGCGTGCCGCTTTTGGTCGGTCTGGGATTTCCCCCCCTGGCCGCGGTCGTATCGGGAATGATTATTCAAAGCACGCCCGTGTCCTTTGGGGCGGCGGGCACTCCCATTCTCGTTGGAGTCAATGACGGTCTTTCGACGGGACAGAAAGTGCACGATTATGCCTTACAAATAGGCATGTCCGACGAGAGTGGTCTCTTTAGCAGTGATTTCCTTGGCATGATCGGGGCCAAGGTCGCCCTGTTGCACGCCATAGCCGGGGTGCTGATTCCGCTTATAGTTGTTTGTTTTCTCACGAGGTTCTTCGGCAAAAACAAATCGTTTCGAGAGGGACTTCGTGTTTGGAAGTTCGCTTTATTCGCCAGTCTGGCAATGATAATACCTTATGTTATCGTGGCCCATACGCTGGGACCTGAGTTCCCATCTCTGTTCGGCAGTCTGGTTGGCCTGGCCATCGTAACTACTGCGGCGCGGAAAGGATTTCTGATGCCGCCCAGGGAGGAGCATTGGGAATTTGATAAAAAAGAGAACTGGGACCCGGAGTGGTTCGGTAATATCGAAATCAGCGTTGATGACAAGAACAACAAAACTATGAGTTTGATAAAGGCCTGGCTGCCTTACCTGTTCGTGGCATTGCTTTTGTTTTTGACACGATTGAAAGCCCTGCCATTGGCAGAATGGGTATCCTGGAAAGTGATGTTGCCGAATCTGTTCGGGACTGATATTGCGCCATCTTTTAAGCCGCTTTATCTACCGGGGACTATTTTTATTCTGGTCTCCTTCATCACATACTTTTTGCATGGAATTGACTGGGTTTCTTACAAGCGGGCCTGGGCCAGCTCCATTAAAACCGCCCTGGCGGCCTCGATCGCCCTTATTTTCACCGTCCCAATGGTGCAGGTGTTCATCAACTCGGACGGCGGAGCGGCAGACTATGCCAAAATGCCCATAGCGCTGGCTGAGGGCATAGCGGCTCTGGCGGGTTCTGCCTGGCCCATCTTTGCCCCGTTCATCGGTGGGATAGGCGCGTTTGTAGCCGGAAGTAATACCATCAGCAATATGATGTTTTCATTGTTCCAATTTGATGTAGGCCAGCGTATCGGTGTCGATCCGACCTGGATAGTCGCGCTGCAGGCCGTGGGCGGCGCCGCAGGGAATATGATTTGCGTGCACAATGTCGTCGCCGCTTCAGCCGTCGTAGGACTGCTGGGCAAAGAGGGGCTTGTGATTCGCAGGACGTTATTGCCATTTGTTTATTACTCCCTGCTCGTTGGGGCAGTGGGCTATTCCATCGTATGGTATTCCGAGAACGGACTGTTTAATTTGGGGACGGTGATTGCTGTCTTGATCGCCGCTGCCGCCGCCGCTGTCATTCATTATGGAACAAAGGGAAAGTTATAATGCAGACCTTGTCAAGTACGCATTTTTTCTGACAAATAGGTCTTACGGGATGCAGCAGCACGCAGAACCGTGTCAATATGCTTTTGGCTGCATTGTAAAAATTTCTGAAAAGCTAATGAATCTCAAGGAGCAAAGTGGAAGAGACAAAACTTAAAGATTTTGAGCAGGCACTTCGCGATCGCATCAGCGGCGAGGTCTCTTTTGACGATGTCACTCGTGGCGTTTATGCAACAGACGCCAGCATCTATCAAATTACGCCGGTGGCCGTGTTATGGCCGCGTGATGAAGGGGATGTGCTTGCGGCTGTGAAAACAGCAGCCGAGTATAACGTCAATATTCTGCCTCGAGGCGCCGGTACGAGTCTGGGCGGGCAGGCGGTCGGGCCATCTATGGTTGTTGATTTCTCGAAGTATATGAACAAGATTCTCGAATTGAACCTCGAGGATCGTTGGGTTAGGGTCCAGCCGGGGATAGTCCTTGATGTGCTTAACACCGAGCTGGCCCCGCACGGACTTTTCTTTGCACCCGACCCAGCCACCAGCAGCCGGGCCACCATCGGCGGTATGATGGGAAACAACTCGTCCGGAACAAAAAGCATTATCTACGGCAGAACGTGCGACCATGTACTGGCTACTAAAGTTCTGCTGCCGGACGGAACAACACTAAAATTAGAAGAGCTTTCACTGTCGGAGTACGACCGCCGGGCGAAATCGGGTGACCCAAACGCCCGTGAAGCAGAAATACTCAGTGGATTCAAAAATATCATAGAGGCCAATCGCAGCGAGATTGAAAAACGATTCCCCAAGGTCATGCGCCGCGTCAACGGCTACAACCTCGACGCCTTTATCAATACCGACCGCTGGAACCTGACAAACCTCTTGATTGGAAGCGAAGGCACACTGGGCATATTTCTCGAGGCCAAGCTCAACTTGGAGCCGCCGCCGAAGTGCAAGGCGTTATGTACCGTGCACTTCACTGAGTTGCTCGAAGCGATTCGCACCGTCGCGGTGATATTGAAGCACAAACCGTCCGCTGTGGAGATACTGGACGCCGACGTGGTTGTCAGGGCCCGAAAGAACCTAAGTGTCGCACCACTGTGCGGTTTCATCCAGGGTGACCCAAAGGCTATTCTTGTAGTGGAGTTCTTTGGCGAGACGTCCGAAGAGGCTGAGCAAAAAAGCCAGGCTCTTGCAGTGGACCTGCAAGAACAAAAAATCGGGTATGCCTGGCCGGTGATAACTGAACCGGCCGAACAGGCCAAGGTCTGGGGCGTCAGGAAGAACGGCTTAGGGCTGATACTTGGTATGAAGGGTGACCGCAAGCCGCTCCCCTTCATCGAGGATTCCTGCGTTCCGATCGAAGTACTGCCGGAATATGTAAACCAGATATTAACATTTTGCAAGGGACGCGGCGTTCGCGTGGCAATGTATGCCCACGCCAGCGTTGGAACCATTCACATCAGACCGATTTTGAACTTGAAAGACTCCGAAGACATCGACAATATGAAAGCAATCGCTGAATTTGCTTTTGGTTTGATAAAGAGCTATGGCGGCGCCTGGAGCGGCGAACACGGTGACGGCCGGGTCAGAAGTCCCTTCTTAGAAAGGTTCTTCGGCTCTCAAATCTATGAGGCCTTTAGAGAGGTAAAGGCACTCTTTGACCCGGCGGGGCTAATGAACCCGGGCCTCATCATCGAGCCTAATGCGATGGATCAGGACCTTCGCTACGGCACTACGTACAGAACGCCCACAGAGCCTACCGAATACCACTACCGCGAGGACGGCAGCTTCGCCGCTGCGGTCGAAATGTGCACGGGCGTGGGCGCCTGCCGCCAGAAGCTTGATGGGACCATGTGTCCGAGCTATCGTGCAACGCTCGACGAGGAACATTCAAGCCGCGGACGGGCAAACGCTTTGCGCCTGGCGATGACCGGACAGTTCGGCCCGGACGGGATGACGAGCCAGCGTATCTTCGAGGTTATGGACCTC